>CAZOFL010000013.1:0-34328 GCA_964579035.1 uncultured Natronomonas sp.
TCGGCCGCGGGACGCGGGTCGGGATCTTCGTCGACGGCCCGAACGTCTTCCGTCCCGAGTTCGACGTCGATCTCGACGAACTCCGGGCGTTGGCGCGTCAAGAGGGGACCGTCGCCATCGCCCGCGTCTACGTCGACGCGAACGCGGGCAGCCCACTGATTCAGGCCGCTGAGGCGCGGGGGTTCGAGGTCGTGACGACGAGCGGCGACGTGGACGTAAAACTCGCGGTCGAGGCCGTCGAGGCCGCCGTCGCCGGCCGGATCGATACGGCGATCGTCGTCTCCCGGGACACGGACTTCAAACCGGTCCTCGAGACCGCTGCCAAACGCGGACTCCGAACGGTCGCGGTTGCGCCCGGAACACACGGCCGGTCGGACGCACTCAGAAACGCGGCCCACGACGAAATCACGCTGGAGTGAGATGGCCGGAGTCGCCACCCTCGTCGGCATCGGACTCGTCGGGACCGCCGTCGTCTGGATCGGCTCCTCGGCGCTCGAGCGCGCCTCCGGGCGATTGGCGCGACACTACGGGCTCCCGCGGCTGATACAGGGCGCGATACTCGCGGCGGTCGGCTCCTCTGCCCCGGAGCTCGCCAGCACGATCATCGCGACGATCCGGTACGGTGAGTTCGAACTCGGCGTCGGCGTCATCGTCGGCTCCGCGGTGTTCAACATTCTCGTCATCCCGTCCCTGTCGGCGCTTCTGTCGGACGGGACGCTCGATACCGGCAGGGACGTGGTGTACAAGGAAGCGCAGTTTTACATGCTCTCGGTCGCGGCGCTGTTTCTCGTGTTCGCGCTGGCCGTCATCTACTACCCGGTCGATGGCCCGGGGCTCCAAGGGAGTCTCACCCGGCCGCTCGCGGGGTCGCTTTTGGTTCTGTACGGTCTCTACGTCTTCATCCAGTATCTCGACGTGAGCGACGCCGATGCGACGGTCACGTCCCTATCGAGGCGGCCGCTGCTCGTCGAGTGGGGGTTGCTCATCGTCGGTGTCGCACTCATCATCGCCGGCGTCGAAGGGTTGGTTTTCGCCGCCGTCGGCCTCGGAGACGTCTTCGGAACGGCCCCGTTCCTGTGGGGGTTGACCGTCGTCGCGGCGGCGACGAGCCTCCCGGATGCGCTGATAAGCGTCGCGGCCGCCCGGATCGACGAACCGGCGGTGTCGCTCGGTAACGTGTTGGGGAGTAACGTGTTCGATCTGCTGGTGGCGATCCCGGCGGGCGTCATCATCGTCGGGGCGACGCCGGTGTCGTTCGCCGTGGCCGTTCCGATGATGGCGTTTCTCGTGGTCGCGACCGTGATTCTCTTTGCGTTCGCCCGAACCGGGATGGAGATCACGAACCGCGAGTCGCTTTCGATGCTTGTCCTCTACGGGGCGTTCGTCGGCTGGCTGTTGCTCGAAAGCGTCGGCGTGATAGATATCATATAAACGACGGTGTGTGTTCGAGTTCGAACGGTTCGACAGAAGTAGCGGGAGGACGATTTGAACGTCCGATCTCCGGGTTATGAGCCCGGCGGAATCTCCTGGCTATCCCATCCCGCTACCGATTTATAGTTCAGTCCGCCAATTAAGGGTTGTGATTGACCTGCCGTCTGCGGGATCCAACCGTGGTATACCTCCTCATCGCGGGTCGTGAACGCGCCACGTGAGCAGGCTCTCGGTGGCGTAGTTAACGACCATTCCACAGCCGATCCCCGCCGCACTCGCGACGAACAGCCACACGTCGACGCCAGATGCGGAGACGTCGACGTGAAACCGCCGGTAGACGACCGAGAAGACGACGAGTTGGACGGCGATCCCGCCGACCCGAACGACGTTGGAGGTCGCCAACCGACGCACCGCCGGAGCCAGACCGGCGCGGCCGGCGCGGGCGAACGTCCAGCGCTCGTTGAGGAGGAACATGACGACGATCGCCGTCTGAATGCCGATGAACTTCGCCAGTTCCGGCGTGACTCCAGCCGTCGCCAACGCGAACAGGACGGCGTTGTCACAGACGGCGCCGACCGCACCGACGCCCGCGAACCTGCCGAACCGAAACGGGGCGTACAGCGTCTTTCCGATCACTTTCGGATCCATCAACGACACCTGTCGATCAACGCGGTCGGGTCCGTTCCACGCGCGAGGGTGTGGTGAAACGGGCTATTCTGGAGCCGCTTTGCCCGATGACGCGTTACCGCGAGGGCTTTCGCCATCGAAAGCGACGTCGTGACCGGGTTGACGGTCGAGCCGGGCCGGTCTTCCCAGACGATCGGGACCTCGCGGATGTCGAGTCCGAGCGCGCCGGCAACCCCGAGCAGTTCGAGATCCCACGCAAACCCCGGTTCATAGAGGTGGGGCCTGACAGCCTCCCACGCGCCGGCGGTGAGGGCCTTCGCGCCGCACTGATAATCGTACAGCTCCGAATCGAGAGCCTGGCGGGCGAGCCACGCGAACTCGTCGCCGAGCAGCCGCCGGACGAGCGTCCGATGGCCGATCACGGTCGATTCGGGGTGGCGCCTCGACCCGGCGGCGACGTCGGCAGCGCCGAGTGCCTCCACGATCCGTGCCAGTTCCACGGCGGAGGTGCTTCCGTCGGCGTCGACGAACGCCAAGCGGTCACTCGACAGTGCTTCGAACCCGGCAGTCACGGCGGCGCCCTTTCCACGGCGGTACGGAACCGCGCTCGTTTCGAGCGTCGGGACGTCGACGGTGGAGAGTGCCCGAAGCACGTCGTCCGTGGGGTCGTCGAGTTCGAGGCGAAGGATCTCGGGATCAAGTGCGGAATCGAGCTCGCGGAGATACGTCACCAACCGATCCACGTCGGGCCGGAATACCGGCACCACGATCCCGAGGCCGTCCATACGGCCCTCTGACGCCCCCGCGATCAAAAGCGGTTCGACTTTCCCGACGCCCCCGGACCGATTACTGGCACTCGCACACGGCGAGCGGCGTGAACGAACGCGCCCGGGCTGGATTCGATCCCGTCCGACCCACAAGCGATATACGGTCACACGCCGGCGATACGCCTGATGGAGTACGGGTTAGTCGGCCTCTGGCTCGTCGCCTACCTCGCTCTCGGAGCGCTCTCGCTACCGCTTGCCGGCGCGGTTTTTCGATCGTTTCCGGACCGTGGGGCGGCCTTCGCCGTCCCGGTCGGGCTCGTTACGATCGCCATCGTCGGCTACCTTCTCGGACACCTTGCGTTCGGTCTCCCGGCCCTGATAGCGGGTGCCGCGTGCCTGGGGGGGTTGAGCCTTCGGGCGGATACCGTTGGCCGAGCCACCTGGCGCTCGTACGCCGAGGCGGCGAGCGTGTTTACCGCCGCGTTTCTCTTCGTCGTCGCGATCCGATCGGTCGCGCCGGCTATCGCGCCGCTCCCGATCGCCGCCGGGGAGAAGTTCCTCGATTACGGGTTGCTCCGCAGTCTCCTCCGTGGATCGACGCTCCCGCCCGAGGATATGTGGTTCGCGGGCGAACCAGTCCAGTACTACTACGGCGGCCAGATGCTGACCGCACTCCTGGCGACGCTCACCGGAACGGAGCCGCGGTTCGCGTACAACCTCGCTTTGGCCGGGTTTTACGCATCGCTCGTCACGGCCGCCTACGGCCTCGCCGGTGCGATCGCCGCCGAACACGGGGCACCGAGGCGTCTCGCCGGCGTGGCCGCCGCGTTCTTCGTCGGACTCGCCGGGAACCTCCACACCGCCGCCGGGGTCGCCGCCTGGCTGCTTCCCTCGGGGCTTGCGGCCGTAGTGTCGGCTCCCGGCTCCGGCATCGCCTCGTGGACCCCCTCGACGTTTTTTTATTGGGATGCGAGCCGGGTCATCGACGGGACGATCACCGAGTTTCCGCTGTTCGCGTGGCTCAACGGCGACCTCCACGCACACATGATTACCACACCGTTTACTCTCCTTGCGGCCGGACTGTGTTACAGTTACTGGCTGACGCCAGAGGCTGAGACGACACGCCGGCGGCTGCTATTGCTCGCGACGACACCGGTCGCCGGCTTCCTCGCTATTACTAACACGTGGGACGTTCCCGTCGCCGGCGGCCTCGTTTTTTTGACTGTCGCGTTTGCCCCGGCGGAGCCGGCGACGTTGCTTCCGTTATCGTTCCGGGACCGGATTTCAACGGGCGGGCGGGTTCGCGAGGAGCTCCGCAGGGACGGCGTCGCCCTCGCTACGGCCATCGCGGGACTCCTCGTCGGTGGGCTTTTGATCGCCCCGTTCTGGCTGTCGAGCGCGAGCACGCGAAGCGTGGGCGTGCTCCCCCCGAGAAGCGACATGTGGCCGTTGTTGATCGTCCACGGCGGGTTTTTCTTGCTCTTTTTGCCATACCTCGCTGGACGCCTCGGTGAGTACGGCCGTGGCCGTCCGGACGTCCGGACCCTCGTCGTTGTCAGTGGTATCGCCGTCGGTTCGGCAGTGGCCTGGGCCTTGGGGGCTGCTGCCGTCACGCTGTTCGGTCCGCCCCTGATCGCCGCGTGGGCGTTATTGCGGAGCCGGACCGACGTCGGGTTCGAGACGCTGTTGATCCTTGCCGGCCTCGGACTCGCCCTCATTGTCGAGTTCGCGTACGTCGTCGAACCCCATCGAAGCGGGTCTGGGGCCGAGCGGCTGAACACCGTTTTCAAGGCGTACTCGCAACTGTGGGTGATCTGGGCGCCGGCGGCCGGCGTCATCGCCGCACGGTTGTTCGATCCGTCGGGCGCGCTCGAATCCGTCGCAACGGCACGGTGGCGTCGGTTCGGAACCGCCGTCGTCTGCGTGGCGGTCCTGACGACGGGCTTGTACGCCGGATTCGCGATCCCGGCACACTTCGGAAACGAGCCGATCGGAAGCGAAGGCCCGACGCTGGACGGTGAAGCCTACCTCGACGCGACGTATCCCGACGAGGCGGCGGCGATCGCGTGGCTCGACGACCGTGAGGGACAACCCACGATCGTTACCGCGGCGCCGGGCGGCTATCGGTGGGTTCCGGAGGATGGCGAAGGCGCCTCCGCACCGGCGAGCCTGACGGGCATCCCGACCGTCCTCGGCTGGATGCACGAGGAGCAGTACCGCGGTACTGCCCCCTACGAGGAGCGACTCGGCGATGTGACTGCGATCTATGAGGGTAACGTCGATCAACAGTCGGCACTCCTGGATCGCTACGACGTCGAATACGTCTACATCGGCCCGGCCGAGCGAGCCGCATATGAGCCGACAATCGACGAGCATCCGCGGCTTACGCCCGTCTACAGCCACGGTGACGTCGTGATCTACGAGGTCCGTTGACAGGGGGTCCTTCGAACGGACGGCGGGCTACCGCCCGACGATCCGTCCGCCGTACTCCCGCTCGCGGACCGTCGGCCATCGATCAGCGCATACGCCGGTTGCCCGCGTCATTATTTATAACACATCGCCCGGACGACCGGCCTCGGCGGCCCGCTCGCCGACTTCGACGAGGCTTGTCCACGTGTTTAGCCCCGCCCGGAGCGCGACGAGGTCCGCCGCCTCGATCTCGATCCGTACCTCGGCGGCAGTCCGCCCGAGGGTCGCCGACGCTCTGTCGTCATCGAGTTCGCCCATCTCGCCGGCGACGGCGTCGGCGACGAGCGCCGCGGCTTCCGGGGATCGGTACGTGAAAACGAGTTCGGCGGTGTGCACGTTACTTGACGTCGACTTCTTTGATATCGCGGCTCCGCTCTTTCAGCAGGACGCGGTGGCCGCAGTACGGACAGCGGACGCCGCCGTACTCGTCGAGTTCGACATCGCGCTTACAGCGGGAACACTTGTAGCTCATCTATTCGTCGTCGCCGATCGCCGCTCGGATAGATCGTTTGACGGTCTTCCCGGCGGGCGTTTCGGGGCGGTAGGCACCGCCGGTGAACGTCTCGCCGGTTTCCTCGTTGACCCAGATTCCGGTTCCGAGCCGTTTGACGCTGTCGCCGTCGACTGACGCGTTCTCCGTGTCCTCTTCGATCTCGGCGACGCGACGGCGGGCGACCCGTCCGTATCGTGCGCCGAAGCGGCCGGCGCTTCCTGTCTTACCCTTCTTGGCCATAGTGTTTTACTATGGCCGCAGCGAAGGCATAAACCCCACGTTTCCCGCCGAGCACAAGCGACACGCGAGTCGGCTCACTCCTGCAGTTCCGTCTCCGAGAGCGCGTCGTTGAGATCCGCCCGCACGAGTTCGCCCAGCTCCCGGCTCCCGGCGGTCGTTACGATCCGGTTCTCTTGGACGCTTGACCCGTCCCGGATCAGGAGTCGGACGTTTCCGTGTTGATCCGCCCGGGTGGCCTTCGCCCGAACGCCCGTCCGGGACCCGGATCCGCCGGCGTCGATCGGCCCCGGAATTATCTTCTTTACGTGTGGGTGCTCCGCGACGGTTTCGAGCGCACGCCGGCCGTCCCGGCCGCCGATGAGCGTACTGTGGCTGCCGCCGAGTTTTTCCGTTACCGTCGCCTCCACGACCTCCAGTGCGGGGTCGCCGCGTTTTTGTCGGACGGCCGCTATCGGATCGTCGCTCTCGACGCGATAGAACGGGTGGTGGAGCTCCCCACGAACCGCGGCAATCACCTCCCGATCACCCGTCGCGTACACCTCCTCGGGGCGTTTCCGTCGCGTCTCGTCGGCAATCCGGCCGGCGAAGTTCCGAAGCTCCGTCGGCGCCCAGCGCTCGTCGGCTTCGCGGCTCGTCGTAACCGTTCGCTGGCCGACGATCTCGTCGTCGAAAAGCGCCGACACCGTCGCCCGTTCGCGAGTACACTCGATGACGACGGTGTCGGCGTTGGGGCTGCGACAGACCAGACAGTAATCACCCGGTCGGTCGAGCGGCGACGCACAGCACCGACACTCCATACCGTAATGGAGGCGATCGACCCCGATAAACGGGGCGGTCTCCCGCGGGCAGGGTATCGGAGTGATCGGGTGTCAGGAAGTCGGGCCGTTTTTCAAGAACTCACGCGCGAGGACGGTCGCGTAACTTCCCTTGGGCAGTGAGAATCGCAGCGTGAGCGGATCGGCGTCGACACCGAGTTCCGTCGTGACCCTGATCGCCCGCCGCGTGCCCGTCGACCCGAACTCGCCGGGGCGATCGAAATATCCCCTATCGAGGCCCAGATCGTCCAGCACCTCACGCACGATCGATTCCGGTTCGCCGGCGCCGAACTCGGTGTCGGTGCCGACGAGCGGCGCGGTGACGAACGCCCGCCCGCGTTCGCAGTGTCGTCGAATCGTTCGGAGCCGTCCCTCGTCGACGATCTGCGTCCGGGCGGGATCGGGGAGCCCATCGTCGTCCGCGAAACAGACCACGTCACCCTCGATCGGCGTCCCGAACGGAAGCCCCCGTCGGAGCCGTTCGGAGAGCACCCTGTTGAAGACGTACGATTGGGCGGCGTTCGTGAACATGCGCTGAAGGTTCGTCGGCAGGGTCTCGAGGGCGGCGCGGTAGTCCTTCGGTTCCGCCGCCCTCTCGGCTAGGCGCCCGGCGATCGCCCGTTCGAACCGGAGCCCGCCCGGAAGGAGGTCGTCTGCCGTCGTCCACTCCCGGCTCTCGGCGAGGCGTTCGCGGGCGTTTCGCGTCCGTTCCGGTTCGCGCTCGCTGGATTCACAGACGTATCGGACCGCCGCCGATTCCCAGTCCCCACGGACGACGTCGAGGCCCACCCGGTGAGTGATCGGACGCATCGAGCCGAAGCGCTGCTGGCCGAAGTAGTTCGGAACGGCGACGACGTCGCCGGGATTGTCGCCGTCAGCCGCGAAGCGCCGGAGTTCCGAGACGATCGCGTCCGCGTTCTCCGGGCGCTCGGGGTCGCGAACGACCACCTCAAACTCGTTTCCGATGAGATCGCCGAACAACACCGGCCGCCCCGCCCGGCCGAGGAGTTCGATCTCGGCGCCGTCGAGCTCCGGAAGCTCGTTTTCGCCGCGTTGTATCGAAAACAGCTGCGTCGTGATGGCGTGTTTGTCCTTTGTCCCCGCCCATGAGACGCGTTCACGGCTGACACCGAGCCGCTTCGAAAGCGCCGACGCGAAGTCGTTCGTGTCCCACCGCCGCAGCGTCGCCCGAAACACCAGATGTGGGTAAGAGCCCACATCGGCCTCGAGGTCCCGCAGATCCGCGCCGAATGCCTCCCGTTCGCGAACCCGGAAGTCCCCGGGGCGATCGCGGAGATGACCGCCGACGCCGTCGGTGTTCGTGACGTAATGTTCGATTCCGACGGTCGCCTCGATCGGGTGCGCATCGCGCATACACCGAGTGTACGCGCCGCCGAACAAGGCAGTTCGTATTCGTCCTGGGGTTTTAGACGGCGAGGAACGTATCGGTCATGTGGCATCCGACATCCTGGTGTGGCACCGCGACGACCTCCGCGTCCGGGACAATCCGGCGCTCGCGGCGGCGGCAGCCGACGGGACGGCGCACCCGACGTTCGTGTTCGATCCCCGATTCTATCGGAGCGATCGTGTCTGTGACGGTCGAATCGAGTTCCTGCATGAATCCCTCGAGGCGTTGGTCGACGCGTATCGCGGGCGCGACGGCGACCTCGCGTATCGACACGGCGACCCCCGATCGATCCTCCGGGGACTTCTCGATGAAGGGACAGTCGATCGGATCTATCTGAACGCGACGACCACCGCGGGGTACGCCCTCCAACGGGATCGGGCTATCTCCGGTTGGGACCGCGTCTCCGTCTTCGAGGACGACGGGATCGTCAGGACCGGTCGGACGCGCGAGAGGTGGAACGAGCAGGCCGAAGCCTACTTCGAGGGCGAGACACACGACCCACCCGCCACAGTCGGCGATGGCGTGGCGTCGACCGTGACGGTCGAGGGGATCGAGGCCGAATACGAAGTCAGCTCCGAGAAGCAGCGTCGACACCGCGGGGGCTGCCGGCGCGCCAGACAGCAACTCGAAGCGTTCACGGGGAACATTCACGACTACGTCGGCGGAATCTCGCCGCCCGCCGCCGCGGAGGAACGAACGTCGAACCTCTCGCCGTACTTTGCGCTTGGCTGTCTCTCGCTCCGAAGCGCCTACCAGTACGTCACTGACCGGGCACCCGACGACCGGTCGCGGGAGCTTTTTACAACCCGGCTGTTTTGGAACCGCCACTTCACACAGAAACTCGCTGACAACCCCGAGGCGACCCAACACGCCGTAAACCCCGTCTTTCGGGGGATGAACCGGTCGACACACGATCCCGAACTGGTTGCCGCCTGGAAACGTGGGGAGACGGGGTTCCCGATGGTCGACGCGAGTATGCGTGCGCTGCGTCGGACCGGCTGGTTGAACTTCCGGATGCGCGCGATGTGTGCAACCTTTTATACGTACATCCTCCGCGGCTGGTGGAAGATCGGGGCGGACTGGTTCTATCGGCATCTGATCGACGCCGACCCGGCGATCAACTACCAGCAGTGGCAGATGCAGTCGGGGCTGGTCGGCGTCCATCCGCTGCGGATATACAACCCCCGAAAGCAGGTCAGGGAGAACGACCCCGACGGCGAGTACATCCGAACGTACGTCCCGGAGCTCGAGGCGTTTCCGACCGAGTACCTCGACCGACCGGAGAAAGCCCCGCTGTCCGTCCAGACGGAGTGCGGCGTCGAGATCGGGGAGGCGTATCCGTACCCGGTCGTCGACTTCGAACGACGGCGGGCGGACGCGCGAGAAGCGTGGAGTGCGCTCACGGACCGGGCGTCGGAGGCGCTCGAGGATCCCGAGATCCGCCGTCGGGCGTCGTTCACTGGCGACCGGGACCGGACCGCGTCGGGGACCGACGACGGGACGCCCCGGCGAACCGGCGGACAGACCGGGCTCGACGAATTCGGCGGGTAATCGCCGACCACACGGGAGACGAAGGGTCTTTTCGCACAGCCGACGAACGACGGCTGTGCATCTGTTTACCCCCTTCGAGTGTCGAGGAATAACGGCCAGAAACCGCGTGATGGTGTCGCCGATGTGTCAGTACTCCTGCGAGGCCGAGGACGGCCTCGCGACCGACTGGCATCTCGTCCACCTCGGGAGCCGGGCGACCGGCGGTGCCGGGATCGTCATGGCCGAAGCGACGGCTGTCGCCCCGCGCGGGCGGATCTCCCCGCAGGATCTCGGGATCTGGAGCGACGAGCACGCGGAGGCGTTGGCTCCGATCACCGAGTATATAGACTTGCAGGGAGCGCGTTCGGGTATCCAGCTCGCCCACGCCGGGCGGAAGGCGTCGACGCATCGCCCCTCGGAGGGTGGCGATCCGGTCCACGGCGGTTCCGGGTGGACGCCCGTCGGGCCGACCGACGAGCCGTGGCCCCACGGGGAGCCGTTAAATACCGAACGGCTCGACATCGACGGCATCGAACGCGTCAGGGACGCCTTCGTCGACGCCGCCGTGCGCTCGGTCGAGACCGGCTTCGACATCGTGGAGATTCACGCCGCCCACGGCTACCTGCTCCACGAATTCCTCTCGCCGGTCACGAATACCCGCGAGGACGAGTACGGCGGGAGTTTCGAGGACCGAACCCGACTGCTCAGAGAGATCGTCACCGGAGTCCGGGGGGCGATTCCGGAGAGGACGCCCGTCTTCGTTCGGGTGTCGGCGACCGACTGGCTCCCGGATCGGGAATCGTGGACCGTCGAGGACTCCGCCCGACTCGCCGGTGAGCTGAAACCGCTCGGCGTCGACCTCGTCGACGTGAGTTCGGGGGGGATCCACCCCGACCAACAGGTCCCCGGGACCGGCCCGCACTACCAGGTCCCCTACGCCGAACGCGTGGCCGAGAGCGGCACGCCGGTCGGGGCCGTCGGCGGGATCACGACGCCGGAGGGTGCCGACGAGGTCATCCGCAACGACCGCGCCGACCTCGCCATCGTCGGCCGCGAACACCTCCGAGATCCGTACTTCGCGATCCGGGCCGCAAAGGAACTCGGAGAGGAGGCCCCCGTCCCGAGGCAGTACACCCGCGGGTTCGACTGACGCGGTCAGTACAGGCTCAGATCCCCGGTCACCTTGTCGACGATGTTCTCCGGGCCGGGGCCGACGGCGAGCGCCGTCACGGTTCCCGGTTCGAGTTGCGTGTGGCCGGCGTCGCGAACAAGCGCGTGCGGGAGCCGTTCCCGCCGCGCCCGGTCGGCGAGTTCTTGGAGCTGTGTTTCGCCCGAACCCTTCAGCACGATCTTCTTCCCCCCGCCTGATTTCCACCCGCGTTGGGCGTCCGGGTCGGCGCTCTCGTAGGCTTTCAGCGATGCGTGTGCGACCTGTGCGGCGAGTTTACCCGTCCCCATTCCGAGGTCTGTCCGTGCAACGATCGCTTGTTTCATGCCTTCCGTCTCGCGTGACTCGGACGTGAACGTTCCGGACGCTACCTCGGATGCCGGAGCGCCATCCGATCGGGATCGACGCCGGCCGCGTCCGCGAGGTCGTGGGTCGCCGCCGTCACGACATCGGCCGGCACGATCGCCGCGTCCTCCCAAGCCGGGAGCCGCGTATCGTCGCCCGGCCGCCCGATCCTGTCGGCGTAGGCGTCGATCTGTGCCGTTTCGTCCTCACGATCGTACTCGAGGCCGTTGAATCCGGCGTCGAGGGCGTACCCGTTCACGAGTCGCTCGGCCGCCTCCCTGTAACTTCCGTCGAGCGTCGCGTAACTCGGCTCGTACCCGTTGTCTTCGACGGCTCTAAACAACGCCTCCCCGACCTGTTCGGACATGTCCGAGAGCCCGCTGGGTCCCGAAACCGAACGGTGATCGTGTTCGTGGATCCCGAGATCGACTTGCGCCGACTCCTCGCGACCGACCAGCCGGAACGCCTCGCCGAGCGTGCCGACCTCGAGCCCCCAGCCGCGCTGGATCCGGAGCCGTCTCGCCACCCGACCTGTCATCGCGAACTCCCCCGCCAGCGCGTACCTGAACGATCCCAGATAGTCGAGTATCGGCGCGTCCCCCTCCGAGGCGAGCGCCTCGATCAACGGCCGGTAGAACAGCCGGAACAGCCGCCCGTACAGGCGATCGTTCTCGACGCGGGCGTAGTACCCCTTCGAGAATCCCATCCCGTGTGCGAGCGGAAACAGCAGCTTCGGAACGTGGTGTTCGTCGTAGCTCTTGGCGTCGGCGTCGTGGACGACAACGTACTCGCTGTCGCTCGCGATGCCGAGCGCGAACCAGACGTCCCGGCCCTTGCCCCGCGTTCCGTTGAGTCCGGCGTCCGAGAGAAGATCCGAGAGTCGCGGGCCGTCACACCAAAGCACCGACAGCGGGAGATCGAACTCCGAGAGCCACCGGGCGACCGCGCCGACTCGTTGCTCCGATGCTCGAAGCGGAACGACGACGCGCTCCGGCGAGACCGTCTCGAGTGCGGACAGAACGCGCTCGGCCGCCAGTCCGGCGTGTTCGCGTTCGGTCATGGGGACGACGACGGTCGCGTTATCCGTCGGTGCCGTCGGGCGGGCGTCCCCGAAATCGTGGAGCGTCGCGACCCCCTCCTGTACGTATTCCATTGTATTAACCGACGGCTTCTGTGTCGAAAAACCCACGCCTTGCGGCATCGTTCGGAATCGAAAGCGAAAGCGGTGTCGGGCCGTCTTCCGGTCGAGCGAACCCGACCGGGGATCAGCCCGCCCGGTAGGCGTCGACCGCAGCCCGATACCCCTCCCGGTAGGTCGGGTACTGGAACTCGTAGCCGAGGTCTCGCAAGCGCTCGTTCGAACACCGTTTGCTCGTGAGGATCCGCCGTCGAGCGGCCTCAGAAAGACCGTCGTCATCGAGGCGGTCGGCCTTCGTTCGTTTCGGGGGCCGCTCGACACCGCACTCGTCGGCGAGCCAGTCGGCGAACGTCCACTTGTCGGTCGGCTCGTCGTCGACCGCAACAAGCAGACCCTCGTCGGTCGATTCGAGCATGAACCGGACGACTCCGGCGGCGTCGTCGCGGTGGATCATGTTCAGGTACCCCTCGGTTACCGGGCCCCCGAGATAGCGTTCGAGTCGGTACCGGTCGGGCCCATAGAGGCCGGCAAACCGCGCGACCGCCCCGTCGATGTCGTACTCGGGCGCGACGTCGCGTGCGATCCGCTCGGCTTCGGCGAGCACTCGCGTCTTCGCAGTGGTGGGTGAAAGCGTCGTTTCTTCGTCGACCCACCCGCCGCCGTGATCGCCGTACACACCGGTGCTCGACGTGTACACGAGCCGCTCCGGCGACGATCTCCGTTCCCCGAACGCCTCGATAGCCGTCCGGAGACCGTCGACGTAGACTCGTTCGGCGGCGTCCGCATCCCGACCGCCGGACGACGCGGCGAACACCAACGCGTCGACGTCCGGAACCCCGGCGAGTTCTTCGGGATCCGTCACGTTCGCTTGGACGGCCTCCGCGCCCGTCGCTTCGATGGCGGCGATTCCCTCCGCGGACCGGCGGACCCCGACGACATCGTGTTCGGGACGCAACTGGCGGGCGAGTTCGAGCCCGACGTACCCGCAGCCGAGAATCCCGACCCGCATCGTTACCGTGCCCCGCTGATGTACTGGTGCAACAGCGCGAACTCCCGAAGCGTCATGGGAAACCGTCCCTCGATCTTCGATTGGATCTCGCGGGCCTCGAGTTCGCCGTCGATCCCCGATTCGACGGCCTCGACGTCCAGTACGGCCGTCGTCATCCCCATCAGGAGTTCGTCCCTGGCGACCATCGCGATCGTCTCGCCGTCCGGCGATCCATCGCGGACAGACAGAACCGACGCCGCCTCCTCAAGCGTCACGTCCGGAGCATCGCCATCGAGTATCGCACGCAGTTTCGCCGGATCGACGCCGGATGCCTCGGCAACGGAACCGACGCCGTGGTCGTCGATCGCCGTAGCGAGTGCCTTCAAATACCGTTCGTGAAGCTCCGAGGGCGTCCGGTCGCCGGGAGCGTCCGCGAGTTCGTGGAGCATACCACCCGTTCGGGGTCCCCGTTAAAGTAGCGTTCGGGCGTTGATCACCTATTGCTACCACCCGGGAGACGTTTTGATCGGTTCGCCGTCGGTGTCTCCGACACCACGCGGGCCCGGGGGAACGACCACGACTACGGCAGTCCGGGTCTCAAACGAGACCGCTTCGGCCGTTCCGAGACGTCTCGGCTCGCCGTCATGTGTCACGCTCACGGTTCGACCGTCGCGGAGATACGTCGTCTTCGCGGTCCCGTCACTGCGGTTCGTCCGGACGGCGAAGTGTTCGTACTCACCGCCGACGTTCGTATACCAGACGTTCGCGGTCGCATACCAGTACCCCGGAACCGGTGCGAGGGGTAGTCCCGCAGGAAGCGCGCCGAGTCGGTCGCCAAGTCGCTCGGCTCTGGCACGTTCCCCCGCCGTCTCGAGACCATCGGCGAGTGTGTCCTCGAGTTCGTCGCCGAACTCATCGGCGGCAGCTTCCTGGGCGTCGGTCGTCGTCGGTTCCGAAGGGCGAGCGGCTGGTTCGGACAGTTCATCGTCGAGGCGTGTCTCCATCCGGAGTTCGAGCCGTTCGCTCGACGGCGGCCCCTCGACCGATGCTGCCGCTCGTTCGATCGTCGTCCCGTTTGTGAGCGCGAGCGCCTCCTCGGCTGTCGAGAGATCCGTCCGAAGCGCCGCCTCGGCGTCGTGTTCGGACGCGCCGGCGTCGATCAGTTCGGCGACCAACTCGCCGCGAACGTGGGCTGTCGAGCTGTCGACATCGGCTTTGAGGTCGTCGTACTCCGGGGCGTTCGGATCGATCGCGGCGAGCGTCCGGGCTGCCGTCGACAGCGAAACACGCTGCGCCGAGAGGAACGGGATCCGGTCGAACACCCCTTCGGCGACCTGTCCGTGCGGCGAACTGAACACGTTGACTGACCGGGTTGTGAGCGGATAGACGCTCCCGCCACCGCGCCCGTCGATCCGGTCGCGGGTCACCTTCCTCGTCGTGAGATACGACGGCGCGGTGTCGACCGAGAGCGTCAGATTCCCCGCGGGATCGGCTATCGGTTCCGCGCCGGGATCCGACGGCTCCCGGTGGGCCGCCAGCGCCCCGTCGAGGCGGTCCGTCCCGAGATACTCGCCCAATTCGTCACCGATCCCGTCGCCGGCATCCTCGAACGACGACGTTCTGTTCGCTAACACGTCGTCGAGCGAGCGGAGGTACACGAGGCGTGCGGCACGGCGCGCCCGCTCGCTGGCCGTCGGATCCGCGTCGGGGAGAAGTTCGTCCCGCTGGCCGTCGACCTCCGCGCGCAGCCGTTCGGGCGGGTTCGCACGTCCGGTGCCGACGGCCGGGGCCGGAAGCGTCACCGAGACAGCGGCGGTCCGATCGCGGAGGTCCCCGAGGTCCGACTCGACGGTCGATCGCTCGATCGCCGGTTCCGCCGTTGCACTCGCCCGTGATCGGGCCGACCCCCCGCGCGCTGCCGTCTCCGCCGCCCCGTCGAACCCGCCGGCACGGGTGAGGGCTCGTTCTGCAGCACGGCCGGCTGCATTCCGGAGGTGCCCGTCGATCCGACCTTCCGGCGCGCCGTCGACGGGGACAGTTCTCGCCCCGACGGAGATGCCGACCTCGTAGATCCGTTTCCGGGTCAACTCGGTCGTCGTAGTGTCGTTGTTCTTCTCCCAACTGCGTGTCGTCGTGCGCGTCACCGTCACCTCATAGCGTCCGCTATCAACTGTCGTCCAGCCGTACATGCTCGGACCGCCGCTCCCGACTCGCGACGAATCGACGCTCGTGTCGGTCGTCGTCGAGACGAGCGCCCACCCACCGCCGGCGGATCGGGTTCCCTGAGACGAACGACCGACAAACCTCGTTCCCGTCTCGACACCGGCTTCGACCGTGTGGACCCGTTCGATGATCCCGTCGAGTCGGTCGTCGCCGGAGAGGCCGGTCGTCTCGGCGAACGCGTGATCAGCGGAGGCGTTGACGGCGACCGTTACTTCCGGCTCCTCCGGCTCTTCTCGCCAGGTTCCGACCGGCTGTTCTGGCGGTGGGTCCGAGCCCAACGCGTCAGCCCCGCCGAGAACGTCGTCTACCCATTCCTCATCCCCGCCGACCCCGACGATGGCGTCCGTGTTCATAACGCGTCGGCCACCGGCGGCAACGCCGCGGTGGCCGTCCGGATCCGCCTCGCCGAACGTGGCTCGCTGCTCGGCGAGTAGCGCATCGTTCGTCGCTACTTCGATGTGTCGCGTCCCGAGGACCGTCGATATCGGTGCACCCCCATACTGCGCGTAGCCGCGAGTCCACGCGATCGGATAGAGTCTGGCCGTCAATCGCTGCCCGAGCCCGCTTTCCGTCACCGGCGCGTTCGCCCGCGCTTCGAACCGTTCGGTCCGCTCGTGCAGCAGCAACGCGGGGTTCGAGACGACGAAGCGCGGCGACCGCTCGACGGTCGATACGGTCCGGCCATCCCTGCTGGCCGACAGCGTCAGCCCGTCGATTCTGACACCCAACGCGGCATCGTCCTGGCCCGCCCGTTCGATACTGACGCGTTCGATCGCCGTTCGGTACCCCTTCCTCGTCGCCTCGACCGACGGAAGCGAGGCTGTCACCGTGACCGGTCCTCGTGTCGTTTCGATACCGTCGACACGCTCGAGTGCGCGAAGATAGATGCGGAGCCGAAGGGCGTCGACGAACGGTTGGCTGTCGTTCAGCGCACGCCCGGCAGTCGTGTCGTCCGGGTTCGTGACCGGATCGATCGCCGCGGCTGTCGCTGCATCGTCGGTCGCTTCACGGAGTTCGCTCACCGTCGTCGCCGTTGCGCCGTCCATCGCATCGTCGATGGCCGGTGATTCCCCGGTCGGTCCCGTGGTGGCACTCACAGCCAGCGTCGTGCTGGTGAGAACCAAAAGGACGCCCACGAGCGCGAACGGAACCCGACCGCGGTCGTTCACGGCTCCCACCGCCGGACGACGATTTCGACGTGTTCCGGGCCGACCTTGGTGGTCTCGCCACCGGGGTCCGTCCCCTTCGATCGCAGCCCGGAATCGAGCCGAGCGGCGAGCGCCGCCGAGAGCAGTCCGTTCGCCCGTCTCGGTACAGCGTCGGATACCGGTCTCTCGATATCCACACCGAGTGTCCCACCGAACCGCCGGTATCGGTCGGCGGTCCGCGATGCCGTCCGCGGGTCGACGAGCGCCATCCGAGTCCGTTCCGGCGGGAACATCCGGGTTATATACGCCTCGGAGACGGCTGCGGCAACGGTTTCTGTGGATCCGTCCCGTGAATCGATCGAGACCCCGCTGTCGACTGTCAGCGTCGTCGCCGCCACCTCGGCCGTCGAAGGGGGAGTCGCCCCCGCCGAGAGAGTCGCGTTCAGCGGCGCGCCGGAGTACGGTGTCCATCGGGCGGTGACGTGGACCCTATCAGGGGTGTCCGATTCGACCGCGTCCCGGGTTGCTTCGGGATACGACGACTCAAAGAGCGGATCCCCGTCGAGTCTCGCGGACAGGAGGACTGCCCGTGCGAGGTGCTGTGCGAGCGTCCCGTGTGCGTGCTGGCCGTCGTCGACCGAAACGCTCGTCGTAACTGTCGTGATCGTCTCCGCGGGGGGGTCGCTATCGACCGAAGCCCCCGTGCGTTCGTCGGGGATCGCGACGGCGAGCGTACCGACGGCGACGCCGATCAACAGGAGACAGACCGCGACGTCCAACACCGTGCTCACGGCTCTGGCCACGTGCACACCTCCAAGGTCCCCGGACGGACAGTTCCCGGCGCGACTCCGACGGCGACCTGTCGGCGCACGCAGTCAGCGGCGTCGGAAGTCGGGTCCCCACCGTGCCACGCCCCAGCGTCGGTCCGAACGGTCGCGTTCATCGCGTACCCGCTCGGACGGGCGGTCTCCGTCGCGCCCGCTATCGGCGGTCTGAGGGCGCCGAATGAAGAGGCTTCGGAGACGAGGCGATCAGCCGCAGTCGGCGTTATCCCCGAGTCCGTCGAAAGGAGCGGGAGCGTCGACTCGAGGGCTCCAACGTACAGTGAGAGCCCCGCTCCGAGCGCGAACACCGCAATGAGGGCGGCAAGCGGCTCCGTCTGCCCCCTATCCGGCCAGGACCACATCGGTTCCCTCCCAGCGGACGCGGCGGACCACCAACCTATCCGTGTCCTGCCAGCGCGGTTCGTCCGTCCGGGCGTCCCGAACAGCCCGTTCGAACGCCTCCGGCGTTTTAAACGCTCGATCCGGCGGTTCCCCGAGGAGCGTCCCCCGAAGGGCTGGATCGTCGACCACCGGCACGACGGGCCCGTAGCCGAACGACGCGTGCGCCGTTCCGCCCGCGCCGCGGATCGAGACCGAGTCGGCCCCGATGCGGACCGAGTCGGCGTTCGAAAGTGGGTGTTTTCCGACGCCCGCGTGGTCGCTCGCCGCCACGCTGTCGACGGTCCGGGCCACGCCCGACGCATCCGGCGGCGGGGCGGACGGCAGAACGGTCACGACGCCGAACGCCGCGGTGCTTGCGACGGCCAGTCCGATCCAGACGTACCACGCATCCAGTGGCAACCCGAACATGGGCCGTCTGGTCCCGTCTTTATTTATAAACCTCCGGAGACCGCGGACGTGACGAACAGTGCCGTGAGGTACGTCACCGTCGCGGTCGGGAGCGCGATCCCGATCCGGTACCCGACGGTCGCGCGGTCGAGGCCGCGCCGGAGCCCCGTCGAAAGCCCGGTGAGAACGGCGGCCATCAACAACACGTAAATACCCACAGCGAGACCGAGACCTGCCGTCTCCGGTGTTCCCCCGTCGAGCGCCTCAGTCGTCCCGACGCTGTCGGCGAGCGCGACCGTGGCCCCGCCGACGAGCGGGCCGAAGAACGCGGCGGTGTTCGATAGCGTCGACGTGACGCGACCGAGTTCCCGTCTGGCGTCCCGCTCGACCCGCCCGAGTTCGTCGAGGTGATCCGCCGTCTCGACTAAGGCCCGGCCCGCCGGTGCCCCGGCTCCCGCGGCCATCCCGAGCAACCGGGCCGTACTTTCGGCACGCTGGCTGGGGATATCTTCGAGGGCTCCGTGTTCGCCGAGAAAGGCCGCTTCGACACCGACGCGGAGCTGTCGGCCGCGTCTGGCCGCAGCCTCGAACGTCTCGCCTGCGACGCCCTCGAGCTCCTCGGCGGCGTCGGCGACCGCTTGTTCGACTGCGATCCCGTCGGAGACGCGTCGACCGACGAGATACAGCGCGTCAGAGAGGGCGGCTTCGAGCTCGTCGGCCCGTTCGCGGACGGCGACTACCGGCCGGTATCGAACGAAAAGCGACACGCCAACCCCGAGGCCGATCGCGGCGAAGGGAACGGTCCATTCCGGGAGGACAGCCCACGCAACGGCCGCGCCTGCGAGACCGACACCGAGACCCGATCCCCCGTAGACGGCCGGATGCGGTGCGACAGCCGAGTCGACCGCGACCGGCGGGAACCCGACCGGGCGGTTCGAGAGCAACCACCCGCTCGCACACACCAGTCCGACCGGAAGGGCGAAATCGTACAGGACGACGATCATCGGGAGGGTCGCGTCGACGCCCGCCGCACCGGCAGCCGGCAACACACTCACCAAGGCGAGCGGAAGGAGCACTCCGAAGGCGTAGATCGCCGTCGACGGGCCGCGGAGCGATTCCGCGGCCTCGGTCGCCCGATCCCGCGTCCCGTCGAGAATCGTCTCCATCGCGCGATCGAGCGTCCGATCGCGGTCGCCGTCCGGTGCGTCCGCGGCGGCTTCGACGAGCGTCACGGACCGATACAGCGCCGGAAACCGCCCGCGCCACGCCCCGGCGAACGTACCGAAGCCGGATCGTGCCGTTCCGCGAGCACGCCCGACGTGGAGTTCGAGACGGTCACCGAGTCGGCCCTCGGTCTCGGCAGCGAACGCCGCAGCCTCCTCGACCGCCGGCGCGATACGCATCCACAGAACCGCACGGCTGACAATCGTCGGAGCGGTACCGAGCGTCCGGCTTCGGCGGGTGCTCGCGACAGCGAGGATGCCGCCCCGGACGAGCACCGCGGCTCCGTAGCCGACAGATACGGCGACGACGAGAAGCGACGGCCGGCTGACGGCGAGGGCGACGGCCACGAGACAACATCCGACGGCGATCCCGACCCCGTCGGCCGCTTCGGCGAGTGCGCGAGGATCGCCGTTCAGAAACGGGGCGACCTCGCGCATCGAGTTCGGTGTCGACGAGCGTGGCGACAGCGCCGCGAGCGTCTCCACGACCCCCCTGTCGTCCGTGAGCACGATTTATATCCCCAGATCGGCGGTCCGGTGTTCGATCTCCGATAGCACGTCGGACGCCGTCTCAGTCGGCGCCGACAGCGCCTCGATGACGGGACTGTCGGCGATCCGAAGCTCCCCGGTGTCGCCGTCGTAGAGCTCTCCGAAGGCGACCCCCTCCGGACCGCGTTCGACGGCCTCGATCGATCTGACGCGTCGCTTACGACTCCCGCCGTCTACGTATGCCTCGAGCGTCACCACGAGGTCCGTGTCGGCGAACGCCGACTCCGCGACCCCGAGGTCGGTGACGACGCGTTCTCGGACCGACTCTCCCCCACCACCGTGGATCGTCCCGAGGACGGTCCCATCGGCCGCGCCGACCCGCATCGCCTCGTAGAGCACCTGTGCTTCCTCGCCTCGGACTTCGCCGACGACTAAGGCGCCGTCGCCGAGGCGAAGGGCGGTTCTGAGCGCTTCGGTCGCGGTTATCGAAGCCCCATCGCCCGTCGTCACGCGGAGCGGCTGAACGTCCCGGCCGCCACCCTGGAGTTCGGAGACGGGGAGCTCCGGCGTGTCCTCGATCGCGACCGTCCGAACCTCCGGCGGGATCTCCCAGAGCAACGCCCCGAGAAGCGTCGTCTTTCCGGCCCCTCTCGATCCGGCCAGAAGCGTCGCCGCGCCGCGTTTCGTCGCGACCGAGAGAAACGCAGCGACCTCCGGCGAGAGCGTTCCGTTCTCGACCAGATCGGCGATCCGAAACGCCTCCTCGTCGTGTGCGCGGAAGGTAAACCCGATACCGTCGCTCACCGGGTCGGTGACGCCGGCGATCCGGACCCGCCGACCGCCGGCGTCCGCCGTCGCATCGAGCGTCGGGCTGGCCTGTGAAAACGCCCGGCCGCTCGATCGACGGAACCGCGACGCCAAAGCGGCAACGCCTTCATCAGTGAGTCTGACGTTCGTCCGGAGCGTTTCGCCGTCGCATCTGACCCGGATTCGATTCTCGGTAACCGGCGCCGTCGCGAACGCGTCGGTGACGGCCGGATCAGCGAAACAGTCCTCCAGCACACCCAGTCCCCGGGTGTGTTTCGCGAGTACGTCGGCCAACGTTCCGACCGGCTGGTCGGCGTCAGCGACGGACCGGACCGCCCTGGAGGGCGCGCGGTCGCCGCCTTCGACGGCGCCCCTTGCCAGCCGGCCGTACGCAGCAGCGAGCGTCGCGGTGTCGGCTGGATCGAGTCGGTGTTCGGTGGGCGTGAGGTGGTAGGTCCCCATCTCCGTGCCGCTGTAGCGGCGAACGACCGCGCCGGTGTCGAGTTCGTACCGGTCCTCAAGTGTCGCGTCGGCCGGGGGGCCGGCGGCGACTCGGGACTTCGCGACTGTCGGACCGACGCGTGGCCGCAGGACCGTCGCGTAGTCCCCACCGAGAAAGGCGGCCATCCCCGTCTCCGCGACGAGGTCGGCGACTGGTCCGTCCCGCCCGGCGGCCGCCCGCGCCGCGCCCAGGGGGTCCGTTCTGGCGCGTTCGGCGAGGGATTCGTCGTGGAACCTGGCGGCGTCCGCAAATCGGCCGGCGGCGATCAGGAACCCGGCCGCACCGTCCTCGTACGCTCGTTCGAATCCGTCCGATTGTGTACAGACGGAGCCGACGTCGCGGCGTTCGAGCGCCTCAATGACGGTCCCCCGGCAGGCCGGTTCCTCGGTGAGGCGGCCGCCGCCCGGGCACTCACCGCTGTCGACGACGAGCCGATCCCTCTCGAACGTCGATTCACAGCGACACTCGGCGTCCGTTGACAACAGTCTCCCGAGCACGGGGGAGTCTGGCCGCGGATTCGTACTTAAACTCTCGCGCGTTCGACCTCGATCCGGACGACCGGATCACCGCCGAGACTGACGAACGACAGCCGCAGGCGCGTCCGGTCCGTGACGACGATCGGCGTGTCGACGCGGATCGGTACCGCCGGATCGAGCGTCCTGTTCGGGCCGGTCGGCGACTCCCAGCCCGGACTGCCCTCCGCGATCCGGATCCGACCGGGATCGACGAACGTCGGATCGGGCGGCTCGAGCGTGACTGTCGTCGCGGCGGGCCCGTTGCCGGGATCGACGGGGTCGTTTTCGGCCGCGAGGCGCTCGGCGGTTTCGTTGAGGGCTTCGAGTTCCGAAAGCGCTAGGGCGGCGCTTCGATCTCGGTCGACGGCCTCGGCGCTCGGGACGGCGATACCGAAGATCGCGGCCGCGAGCGCGACGCCGAGAACCACGCGGATCACAGCCGTTCGCGAAGTCCGGCGAAGGGGATCGAACCACGATTGGCCTCCCCGTCCGGAACGCCGTCGGTCTCGGGGGTCTCATCGGCGTCGGTTTCGTTCGGTGCGACGGTTCGTTCGACGGCCTCGGCCTTCCGGAGTGCGCGGTCCGCTCGGAGTTCGACCTCCTCGTTGACTGCCCGGACCGAGCCGACGTAGCCACGCAGCGCCTGTACCGCGGCCTCGAGTTCGGCGACGCGATTCTCCACGTCGTCGAGCCTGTCGGCCCGCTCGAGGGGTTCCTCCTCGGAGACGGCGCGTTCGAGGGCTTCCAGGCGGCGCGTCACGGATTCGCGATCGTGGTCGCTGTCTATCGGGGGCACACGGCGGGTGGTTCGCGTTGGTATATAAGTGTTCGGACGGATCGTCGCATCGGTATGAATCGGGCGTATTTGAAAGCGCCAATACGGCACGATAGAGCCGAACACCGAGCTTCGTCACCGATCGCAGTATCGCTTCCCGTTCCACGAACCCCACTCCGATCTCGTCCAAACGGTCGTTGAGACGGTCGGCTCCGGCCATAGAACACGCAGAATGCGGACCGCCGCACTCTTCATCCGTATCTGATACTGTCGGACGTAATTTCGTGAAGATCCGAACCGCCACACTCCCAAAGCTACGCGGTAGCGCTTTTTTCGACGAGGCTGCGATTCACGTAGTTACGTCCGACAGTATGAGCACCGCCGTCGGGGCACAGTCGGCCGACGGCGCGTTCGACCGCGTGGTCTCCGACTACGATATGCCGGGGGTCGCCGGAACCGAGTTCCCCGAACGGGCCCGGGAGTCGCACCCGGAAATCCCGTTTATTTTGTTCACCGACGGAGGGAGCGAGGCGGTCGCAAGCGACGGCTATCGGCCAACCGTCGAGCGTTGATCGCTGGGGGTCCACATCAAAGTCACCCCCTCAACAGTCGACCCCTTCGAAACAAGGGAAGTAGGGTGGGGAAGGTTATATTCCCTGACTCATCAGCCGGCTACGGATGATGTCGGCGTCCTTGTTTCCGGTTGCGGTGTTGACGATGACAACGGTGTCGTCGGCGTCGAACGCGCCGTTTTCGGCGAGTTCCCACGCGCCGGCCGTGGCGGCCCCGCAGGCGACCGAGATTTCGAGCCCCTCGTGTTGGGCGACGGTAGCGGCGCTGTCGAGTAAGTCCTGATCGTCGACAGCCACGCCCGTCCCACCGCTCGCGCGGATCGCCTCGACGGCCGCCAGCCCGCCCGCCGGGTCGGGGACTTCGAGGGCCCCGACGACCGTGTCCGGGACCTCCCACGGCTCGGGATCGGAACCGGTTTCGAGCGCCTCGACGACCGGCGCACAGCCGTCCGGTTGGGCGGCGTACAGCGTCGGCCTCGCGTCGACGATCCCGGCCGCCTCGAACTCGCGGGCGCCCTTCCAGACGCCGGCGATGGTCGCGCCGTGGCCGACCGGCGTGACGACGGCGTCGGGTGCCGTCCACTCCAGTGACTCAGCGATCTCGTAGTAGATCGGCTTCGTCCCCTCGTGGCGGTACGGTGAGTCGAACGGGGCGGCGGGGAACCACGCTTCCTCGTCGGCCGCCGGCATGGATTCGCGCTCGTCCTCGTAGGCCGACTGGGCGTCGTCGAACCGCCCCTGGACGACGCGCATGTCACCCCCGTGGACGTTTATCATCGCCTTGGCCATGAACGTCGCCCTGCTCGGGACGAACGACCGGGAGAGCAGGCCCGTGCGGGCGGCGTAGGCGGCCGCCGACTGCCCGCCGTCGCCGGTGGTCGGTAACGCGAGCGTGTCGGCCTCGGCACGCGTCGCGGCCCCGGCGACGAGTGCCAACCCGCGGTCGGTGACGGAGCCTGTCGGGTTGTGGGCTTCGTTTTTGATCAACACGCGACCGACGCCCAACTCGTCCGCCAGCCGGGGGGCCTCGACCAGGGGTGTCTCACCTTCGCCCATTCCGTCGGGCACGAACGGCAACAGCTCGCGGTGCTTCCAGCCGCCGGAGCGCCCGCCGAACGCCGTCGATGAGAGATCGACGCCGTCGAAATCGTAGCGCGCGTCGAGCGGCCCGCCGCACTCCGGACACCGCGTCGCGCCCTCGTCGTTCGTCCTCGCCCCACAGTCGGTACAGCGAAATCCCTCGAACGCGGTCGTAGTCATACCCGCCGTTCGTGTGCCGGCATCAAAGCCCTGTCCTTCGCGGGGCTACCGCTCGGCAAAATAGCTGGTGAAAAAGCCCGAGAGGAACGCCGACACGGCGACGGCGAGGGCGACCTCGTGGAGGACCCACGGGCTGTCGTCGTCGTCGGCCACGACGACGGTGACGACGACGCTGATCAGAAGCGAGACGATGCCGTTGATGAGGTGTTTGCCGATTCCCATGCCTGCCGGTTCGAGCCTCGGTGTCGTATTGTTTTCGCCTCCGGCGATCGACCCCCGGGTCGGTCCCGGGACGGAAACCGGTTTGTCTCCCCCGCTCGAAGCCGCCGTATGCACGTCGTCGTCGCCGGGGGCGGTCTCGCGGGGCTGGTCGCCGCACGGCACCTCGCCGAGGCGGGGGCCGAAGTCGAACTGTTCGAGGAACGCGACCGCGTCGGCGGGCGAGTTCGTACGCGTTCCGTCGACGGATACACTCTCGACCGAGGGTTTCAGGTCCTTTTTACCGCCTACCCGGCGGCTCGTCGGGAACTCGACTACGACGCCCTCGAGTTCCGACGGTTCGCCCCCGGCGCGACGATCGCCCGCCCGAACCGGCGCTCGACGCTCGCGGACCCGTTCGGCGACCCAAGCGCCGCCCTGCCGACGCTCCTGAACCGCGACGTTCGGACGGCCGACAAACTCCGGCTGTTTCGACTCCAGCGGGAACTCCGAAAGTCCGGGTGGGCGGACCTCTTCGACGGCGACGACGAGACGATCCGGGAGTATCTGGCCGGCCGCGGCTTCTCGACGGCGTTCGTCGAACGCTTCGCCGCCCCGTTTTACGGAGGAATCACGCTCGATCGCTCGCTCGGGACGTCGAGTTCGGTGTTCGAGACGACGTTCAAAGCGCTCTCGACGGGCGAGACCGTCGTTCCGGCCGGCGGCATGGGCGAGATCCCGGCACAACTCCGCGAACACGCCGAGAGCGCGGGCGTCACGATCGAGACGGGCGTCGCCGTCACGGCGGTCGACTCGGAGGGTCCGACCGTCGAAACCGAGCGGCCAAGCCGATCGCCGGACGCCGTCGTGGTCGCGACGGACCCGAAGACGGCGGGCGAGTTGACCGGTGTCCCGACGCCGGGGGGAGCGAAAGCCTCCGTAACGGTTCACTGTTCGTTACCGGACCATCAGGCCCTCGACACGGGGTCGCGGATCGTGTTGAACGCGGCCAACGACGAGCCGAATACCGTCGCGCCGATGAGCGCGGCGGCCCCCGAATACGCCCCCGAGGGTCGACAACTCCTGAGCGCGACGTTTCTGGGCGAGCGCGAGGAGCCGGACGAGGAACTCGGAGCGATCGTCCGTGATGCGCTTTCCGGATGGTTCCCGGAGCACCACTTCGGCGAGCTCGATGTCGTCGGCGTCGACCGGGTCTCGTTCGCGCAGTTCGACCAGCCGCCCGGGTTCCGCCCGGCCCTCCCGGCGGTCGACGCGCCCGACGGAGCCGTCTTCTTGGCGGGCGATTACACCGAGTGGTCGGCGATTCAGGGGGCGTTGAAAAGCGGGCGGCGGGCGGCCGAGGCGGCGCTGGACAGCTCCCCACGGCAGGACCGTTGAACGTATCCGACATCCCTGACGACGGTGAACCACCCCACCCTACTCGCTCACCGCTTGCGTGGTTCGCTCCTTGAGGACGGGGAGGTAGCCTGTAAGGGTTACCGCCACGGTATCCGGTCCCCGTACGATCTAGTACCCCCCCGATACAGTGGCCGCCGACCTATCCCCGTCGCGCTGGCACTGATAAACGGAGATAGTCGATGTCGGTAAGCTCTGGAGGCGGGTGACACCTCCTATTAATCGACCGGTACAACTCCCAACTTACCCACGAAAGTATCCGTCACTATCTCACGCCCTGTTCAGTTTGCCTCGGTGGATCGATTTTCTCCGCCCCGGACCGAATAATATAAATAAAAAATCACGTAGAACGAGCAGTAATCCGTATACAGAGGCGCTCGGTGCCGATGCTTCCTGACCTCCGTTATCCGATTGATATAAAATATACTATAAAGCTAAGCCCCTGTCCAACCCAGTACTCGTATGATAACTCAGTCGGTCGCCGACGTGATGACGCCCATCGTCCAAACCGTCACGACGGGGGCAACCGCAAGCGAGACTGCCCGACTCCTCGCCGCGAGCGACATCGGCTCGGCCATCGTCGTCGACCCCGAAACGGACGAGAACCTCGGAATCGTGACCGAATCCGACATCATGCATCAGGTCGCGACCGACGCCGACGTGGCCACCGTCCGGGTCGGTTCGTTCATGAGTTCGCCCCTCGTCACCGTCGCCAGCACGGAGTGTATACACACCGCGGCGGAACTGATGAAAGACCGTTCGGTCCAGCGACTCCCGGTCGTCGACGACGGCGAGCTGGTCGGAATTCTGACGACGACGGACCTCGTCTACTACATCCCACGCCTGCGGCGCGAAATCCTCCGCCGCCGGACGGCGCTTTTGACGCCGTAGCGGCGTTTATAAAAACTCCCGCAGCTCCCCGAGCGGCGGAAACTCGTGTGTCTTGTCGGCGCCCTCGTCTCTGACGATCGGCCGAAGCGACCCGATATTCGTTACGAGTGGCGATTGGAACCCCGACGCCGACAGGTCGTTGATGCGGATCCCGGCCGGCAGTTTGCTGAACGACGGGAGCATCAACACCGTCGACCCCTCATGCTGGTCGGGGCCGTACAGATAACAGGGCTGTCTGACGCCCTCGATCTCGATCGTCGGATGGTCGTGGCCGATCACGTAGCAGTCGGCACTGCCCGCGGGCGGGACGTGCCCGTGCGCGATGACGACGCCGTCGTCGGTTCGATACTCCTGTGAAACGTCGCCGTCCCACAGCTCCGCAAGCATCGTGTCGTGGTTCCCGGGCGTGACGGTCACCGAACAGCCTCGATCGTCGGCGAGCCCGGCTATCGTTCGGACGGTCGCGGTCGCCCCGGTCGGCACCCGATCGAACGAGTGCAGCAGATCCCCGGCGATGACGGCGTCGCTCGGTTCGTACCGATCGAGCAGGCGTTCGAACCGTTCGGTGAGGTCATCGTGTTCGCCGACACGGAACTCGACGTTCGAGGTCGCATCCCGGCCGACGTGGAGGTCCGCACAGACGAGCGTCCCGCTCGCGGGGAGATAGATCGCCCGATCGCGGGGGTCGAACTCCATGCCGTTCGATCGACCGCCGCGGGCAAAGCGTTGACGGGACGCCCCGGCGGCCGCCGCATCGGTGCTCCCGGAGTCGCGGGTGTTTTTAAACGGCCGACACGACGTAGCGGTATGGTCGACGTTCTCGACAACAAGCGGTCCGCGACGAAGTTCCGCGTGCTCGTCGAGATCGCGGAACGGCAGCCGGCGGTCAACCAGGGTGAGATCGCCGACGCCGTCGGCGTGACGAGCCAGGCAGTCTCGGAATACATTCGCGAACTCGTCGACGAGGGGTTCGTCGAGAAGGAGGCCCGCTCGCGGTACCGGGTGACGAAACAGGGCGTCGACTGGCTGTTCGGGCAGGCATCCGACGTGCGCCGGTTCGCGGATCACGTCACGGAGGACGTCCTCGGGAGCATGCAGGAGGACGCCGCCCTTGCGACGGCCGAGATCGAATCCGGCGGGACGGTCTCGCTTTCGATCGAGGACGGGCTGTTACACGCGACCCCCGGCGACGGCGGCCCGGCGACCGGGGTCGCAACGACCGACGCCGAGGCGGGACAGGTCGTCGGTGTGACCGGGTTCGCGGGTATCATCGACCTCGAACCCGGCGACGTGACGGTGTTTCAGATCGCCCCGATCCGATCGGGAACTCCGCGTGGATCGGAGGCGCTGGCAGCGGCGGCGGCTGCCGCGGATGTCGTCGCCGCCGCCGGCGTCGAGGCCGTCGCCGCCCTCAGAGAATCGGGAGTAGACTCCGACGTGACGTTTGCGGCGGGTGAGGTCGCCGCCGACGCCGCTGGCCGGGGCCTCGACGTCGTCGTCGTCGCCACGACCGACCTCGCGGGTCGGGTGACGGATGCGCTTCGGGACGCGGGGCTGGCCTACGAGGTCGACGACATCTGACGAACCCACCGTGACCGAAGCTAGCCGGCCGTCGTACCGGATATCGCGGATCGGATCGAACCCACCGAGGTACGCCTGAGGCTACGTATTTTTGCGCGCGACGACCGCGACGAAGGGATCCTCTCCGGGCTGTCGCCGAACGACGTCGGTAACCGAAAGCCCGCCGGCATTACAGTATGCCCGAACCAGCTCCGTCCGTTCGCCCATCCCCGCTGTGCGCCACGCGCGAACGGCTTTCGTCGGAAACATCCTGTTGGTAAAGCTCACGACCGCGACGCCGTCGGGTGCGAGAATTCGACCGAACTCGGCGAAAACGGCCTCCGGGTACTGGAGATACTGCACGGACAGCGCACACAGTACGGCGTCGAACGTCCGGTCGTCGAACGGAAGCGTCCGTTCGTCGTTGAAGTCCTGGCGGAACCACTCGTCGAGGGCGTCGTTCGCTTCGAGTTCGGCCTCGTTGAGTCCGTGTCCGACGACGCGGCAGTACTCAAGCGGCGGGAGGTGGGACACCCAACTGCTCATGGCGTCGAACACCCGGTCCCCATCCGATAGCACCGACGCGTACGTCTCGGTGAGGGTTTCGAGGAACGCCTCGTCGGCGTGCGTGACGAACCGCGGTTTCCCGTAGAACTCGCCGTCGGCCCCTGTGTCTATCTTGGATCGCTCGATCTCTGAGAGTACGGGATCCACGTCAAGCGGTAGGGATGCGTCTCTGAAGAGGCTCACGCCCCCGGCAGTGCGTTCGAACGATCGCCGACCGTCCGGATCACAGCACGTCCCCGAACTCATACCAGCCGGGGCCCTTTTCGGCCAGCCACTCGGCCGCATCGACGGCCCCGGCTGCGAAGACGCGTCTCGACTCCGCGCGGTGTGAAAGCGTCAAGACCTCGTCGTTGCCCGCAAAGAGGAGCTCGTGTTCGCCCCGGACGTTGCCCGCTCGACGGACGTGGACGCCGACCTCCGAGCCCTCGCGACGGTGTTCGCCCTCCCGGCCGTGGGTCCGATCGAGCTCCGCCCCGCGGGCCGAGTCGACGACGTCGAGGATCGTGTTCGCGGTGCCGCTCGGGGCGTCACGCTTGCCGTTGTGGTGCGTTTCCGTGAGCTCGATGTCGTAGTTCGGAAGCGCCTCGACGCCGGCCTCGACGACCTCCAACAGCGCGTGGACGCCGCGGGCGAAGTTCGAGGCCTTCAGGACGGCCGTCGACTCACTCGCCTCACGGAGCCGTTCGAGCCCCGCCGCCTCGAATCCCGTGGTGCCGACGACGTAGGGGACGCCCGCCTCGGCGACGGTCTCGACACACTCCCGGCTCGCTTCGGGGACGGTGAAATCGATCACGGCGTCGGCGTCCTCGAGCAGTTCCGCGAGCCTCCCGTTGGGATACACGCGCACGTCCTCGACGGTGTCCGAGGAGGTGGCGACGCCGACGACGTCGTGGCCACGGCCGCTCGCCTCGGCGACGATCTCGCTGCCCGTCCGGCCGGTCGCGCCGATGACGACGAGCCTCATCGTTCGAGCTCCTCGAGGACGGTCCGGAGCCGTTCGCGGTTCTCCGGCTGGAGGGGGCTCAACGGCGAGCGCATCGTCGAGGAGTGGATCCCGCGCATCTCCATGGCCTCGTTGATCGGGATCGGGTTCGTCTCGACGAACAGCGTCCGGAACAACTCACCCATCTCGTACTGGAGTTCGCGTGCGCGCTCGAAGTCCCCCGACAGCGCCGACCCGACCAAAGCGACGGTCCGTTCGGGTTCGACGTTCGCCGCGACGCTGATACACCCCGACCCACCCTGGGCGACGATCGGCAAAGAGAGGGCGTCATCGCCCGAAAGCACCGCGAAGTTCTCCGCTCTCGTTCGTTCGATGACCTCGTTGGTCCGGTTGAGATCCCCGCTTGCGGCCTTGTAGCCGACGATGTTCTCGTGTTCCGCGAGCGAGACGGCCGTCTCTGTCGCGATGTTGCGCCCCGTGCGCCCCGGGACGTTGTAGATGATCTGCGGGAGGTCGACCGCGTCGGCGACGGCGCGGAAGTGACCCTCCATCCCGTCCGGTTCGGGGATGTTGTAGTACGGTGAGATCAGGAGGAGGCCGTCGGCTCCGGCGGCGGCAGCACGTTCCGAGAGGTCCAGCGCCTCGCGGGTGTTGTTCGACCCGGACCCGGCGATGACGGGCACGTCCTCGACGGCGTCGACGACCGTCTCGATGACGTCGACGTGTTCGTCGTGGGACATCGTCGCCGACTCGCCCGTCGTTCCGACGGGGACGAGGCCGTCGACGCCGGCCGTTTCGAGCCGCTGGGCGTGTGCGCTGAGGGTTTCGTGATCGATGCTTTCGTCGTCGTGAAACGGCGTGGTCATCGCGGGGAACACGCCGGTGAATGTGTCGTGGGTCATGGTGGGATGTCGTCGGATGTGGTCGAAAGCCGTTCGTCCGGGGTCGACCTGCGACGGGACGCCACGCCCGCCACAGACCGTTCTATGGGCGCTTGGCTTTCGGAAAAGCGGTGGGGCCGACGCGCTCGCGGCTCCTGTTCCCGGGCCGGCGGACGAGCACGTGGCGTCGCATATTCGCCACAGCGTCGGGAAGCGACTTATGCGTTTTGAGTTCGCCCGGACGATGTGGCCCACCCGTCCAACGGTCTTGAGCCAGAAACCATATGACGGCGTGTCACTTACCCTGTTTCACATGCGACACACAGGACTCAAAGCCAGGATGGCGGTCGTCGGGAGCATTCTGTTCGCCTTCTACGCTCTCGTCGCCATCATCGCCGTCGAGGCGTTCGGCGTCGGGTTGCCCATCGTCTTCCTCGGTACCATCGGCTTCGCCGGGTTCCAGTACATCGTCGGCAAGAAGGTCGCGCTGTGGAGCAGCGGCGCGGAGGACATGTCGGAGGAGCAATACCCCGAGATCCACCGCTCCGTCGAGCGGATCGCCGACGACATGGACCTCGAGAAGCCGCGGTTGATGGTCGCCGATATGGGCGTTCCGAACGCCTTCGCCGTCGGTCGCCGCGGCGCGGGCGTCGTCGTCGTCTCCGAACAGCTCATCCGGCTGCTTGAGTACGACGAGCTCGAAGGGGTGTTGGCCCACGAACTCGCCCACATCGACAACCGCGACGTGGTGATGATGGTGATGGGCCAATCCATCGCCTCGATGCTCGGGTTGGCCGCGTACTTCGCCATCGCCTTCTCCCGGGAGGGCGGGATCGGAAACATCGTTCTGGGCTACCTCGCCAGCGTCGTCGTCCAGATGGTCGCGATGGTGTTCGTGCTCGCCATCTCGCGGTACCGCGAGTACGTCGCCGACTCCGACGCCGCCGAACACGTCGGCGGCGACGCGATGGCGCGGGCGCTACGGAAGATCTCGACGGCCAGCGAGCGAAGCGACGTCGAACTCGACGACAACGTCTCCGCGCTGTGTATCTTCGGGAGTGACCGCTCGGCGCTCCAGAAGCTCTTTGCGACCCACCCGCCGATCGAAGAGCGGATCGAAGCCGTCCGAAGCGTGGAACGAAGCTTCTATTGACGCCGTCCGCTGTACGTTCGGCACGAACACCGGCCCAACGACGGGCCGAATCGCTCGAAGCACTCATAGCCGACACTGTGACTTCGGCCAGCGTCGCAGGTCTCCGATTCTACTACCAAACTGTCTACTGTATAGTTATTATATATTTTCTAACAACGTGCTGGCGTTTCGCGTCGCTCGATGATTCGTAAACGGGGACAGAGAAAACGCGACCAAGCAGTGTAGTATAAAATAAATTGATATATTTGCGTAAAAGCCGAATACTTGTACACAATTCTATCTATAAAGGTATAAAAAATATATTAACAGCGAATATCGGTGGGTTGTTTTGGTGCAATACCTCGGTCTATCCCGCTGACGTATGTTTATAAAAATTTTGTTATTATTCGGAAAATGTAGGTAATATTGTATTTATAGCTGTATCACATTCGGGGACGCCGACTAGATCATCCCTCTATCGACTCTCCTCGCTCGAACCCGCCGCACCCGTTCCGTTCGGCGCTCGGAGACGACACCGAACTGCACGGAACCCCCTCATCGCCAGAGTAAAGAACGCTCGAAGAAAACCGCTGTCTAACGACAAAAACCATGGAAAAAGACATCGAAGCCCTGCGCGACGAGGTCGTCCACGAGCCGTCCGAGGCGTTCGTCGAGTCGTCGAACCTCGCGCACTTCATGGACGTTTACGACATCGCCGATTACGACGAACTCATCGAGCGGACGACGACCGACACGGGGGTCGAGGCCTCCGGCGTCGATTGGTTCTGGGACGAACTCCCGGAGTACCTCGGCATCGAGTTCTACCAGGAGTACGACGCCGTCCGAGACGACACCGACGGCCCGCAGTTCACCGAGTGGTACCCCGGCGGCGAGTTGAACGTCGCCCACAACACCGTCGACCGCTACGGCGAACTCGGCTCCGATACCCGCAACAAACTCGCCTGCATCTGGGAGGGCGAGGACGGCGAGATCCGCGAGCTCACATACCACGAACTCCGCCGTCAGTCGAACCGGGTCGCGAACTATCTCGAATCCGTCGGGATCGAAACGGGCGACACCGTCGGTCTGTACATGCCGATGGTCCCCGAAGTCATCCCGATCCTCTATGGCTGTTTCAAGATCGGAGCGATCGCCGTCCCGATCTTCTCGGGCTTCGGCGTCGACGCCACCGCGACGCGTATCGAGGACTCCGAGTGCACTGTCCTCTTCACCGGTGATGGCTTTTACCGCCGTGGCTCCGAGATTACGCTCAAAGACGCCGCCGACGAGGCCATCGAGGAAGCCGGCCACGTCGAACACACCGTCGTCTTCGACCGCCTCGGCGCTGCCGATCCCGACACCGATTTCGACGTTCCCTTCGACGGCGACCGCGACGAGTGGTGGGCCGACGCCGTCGAGACACACTCCGCCGAGTACGACACCAAGTCCCTCCCGAGCGACCAGGAGTGTATGTTGCTGTACTCCTCGGGCACGACGGGAAAGCCCAAGGGGATCGTCCACACTCACGCCGGGGCGCAGCTCCAGCCCGCGAAGGAACTGCATTTCGGCTTCGATCTCAAGCCCTCCGATCGGTTCTTTTGGGTCTCCGACATCGGCTGGATGATGGGCCCGTGGACGCTCATCGGCACCCACACCTTCGGCGGGACGATGGTCATGTACGAGGGCGCCCCCGACCACCCGCGGCCGGATCGCTTCTGGCAACTCATAGAGCGCCACGGCGTCACCCAGTTCGGCATCTCGCCGACCGCCATCCGCGCGCTTCGCAAGAAGGGCGACGAGTGGGTCGAGGGCCACGACCTCTCGTCGCTGCGGCTGTTGGGGTCGACCGGCGAACCGTGGGACCCCGAATCGTGGCTGTGGTTTTACGACCGTGTCGGCGGCGGCGACACCCCGATCATCAACATCTCCGGCGGCACGGAGATCTTCGGCTGTTTCCTCATGCCGATGCCGACCCAGCCGTTGAAACCGTGCACGCTCGGCGGCCCCGGCCTCGGGATGGCGATCGACATCGTCGACGAGACCGGTCGATCGATCCGCGAGGAACACGAACGCGGATACCTCGTCGCTCGCGATTCGAACCCGGCGATGACCAAGTCGCTTTGGGGCGGCGACGACCGATACCTCCAGGAGTACTGGTCGGCCTTCGAGGACCCGCCGATGTGGAACCACGGCG
>CAZOFL010000014.1:0-33926 GCA_964579035.1 uncultured Natronomonas sp.
CCGCGAGGGTTCGATCGATCGCCTCCTCGGTGCGGGAGACCTCCCCGCACATCGGGGTCGAGTAGATGTCCTCGGCGTCCTCGGTGATCTCGTCGGGGAGGAGATCCACGTACGTCCGGTAGCCGACGATGTGTTCGGCGTCGGCGAGGGCGGCTTTCGCGCGCGCCGTCATTCCCTCCGGTTTGCCGGGGCCGAGGCCGACCGTGACCAGCGTCCCCGGGTCGACGTCGAAATCGTCGACCGTCGAGCCGACCTCCTCCTCACCGTCGTCGCCCGTCGACGCGCCGCAACTCGAACTCGACCCTGACGAGTCGGACGACGAGGCGCCGCACTTGCTCTCTGTTTCGGTCTCCGTTTCGGCCGTCGCGCCGCATTTCGACCCCGAATCGGTCCCCGTCGACGCTTCGGCCTCCGCCGTTGCGCCGCCGCATTTGGACGCGTCCGTCTCCGTCGTCGATGCCTCAGTCTCCGCGGTGTCGTCGGTGCTCATGTTAGAAGTCCTCCACCTCGCGCCCGCCGCGCGGCGTCACGAGGAAATCGCCGTAGTCGTTTTCCCACTCGTGGCTGTCGGCGGTACCGACCAGTATCGAGGTCCCCATCCCGCCGACCTTCTCGGAGTGTTCGTCGGTCTCGCCAAGCGTCGTGATCGTGTGCGTTTCGTCGTCGAGATTGCGCCCGGCCTCGCCGCGGCCGGCGTCGTTGAAGATCGCGACGGGCACGTCGTCGGATCGCTCCTCGCGGATCACGTCGATCGCGCGCTCGTGATCCCGCCAGCAGTTATACAGAACGATGACGAACCCCGAGATCGCCGCCGCCCGGAGTTTCTCCTCGATCTCCTCCCAGCCGCGCCACTTGTCCGACAGCGAGATCGTACAGAAGTCGTTCGACAGCGGCGCGCCGAGGTTCGCCGCCCCGCCGAGCGCCGCCGTCACGCCGGGGACGATCTCGATCGGAACGTCCGTCGCATCCTCCTCGTCGGCCATCAGAAAGACCAGATCGCTCTTGCCGTAGACGTTCGGGTCGCCGCCGGAGACGTGGGCGACGTCCTGGCCGGCGCGGACACGGTCGAAGGCCTCCCGCGTCAACTCGACCTGTTGGCCCATCGAAGAGCGGACGATCTCTTGGGCCGTCCCGTCGGGTCTGGTCGCCATCGTTCCGTCCGACCAGCTTTCGGAGCGCGCCGCCGTCGCCGCGCCGCCGTCGGCCGCCGTCTCCGGAGGAATCGTCCCGTCCTGTCGCAGGAACTCCTGGTAGAGGTTCGAGGCGATGACGCAGTCGGCCGTCTCGATCACGTCTTTGGCGCGCTGGGTCATCGCGTGCGGAAGCCCAGGGCCGATCCCGACGACGTAGAGGGTACCGTACTCCGCTGGCGGGGTTTCGGCCGTCATTTCCCCACCGCCACGGTCACCGCGTCGTCGAAGCGTTCCTTCTCCCGCGCCAGTTCGTGTTCGCGGCCCCCGGCGATCGCCGACGCCTCGGCGATCCCCGGCCACCCGATGAGCTCCTTCGCCCGCGAGGGGGTCGGCCCCTCGTGATCGAGTAACGTCTCCTTCTCGAAGAGGACGACGCCCGCCCCGATCTCTTGGGCGGCCTCGTAGAGCCCTTCTTCGCCCTCCTTTCGGGTCGCGGTCGCGACGAACTCCACGTCGGAAAACCCGAGGTCGAGGTCGTCGAGCGCCGCCGCCCAAGCGTCGAGAACCTGTTGTTTCTCGACGCCGCTGACCGTGCCGGTCCCCAACACGACGCCGTCGTCGTTGCGCTTCATGACGGTCACGTCGTCGCCGACCAACACGGCCCGGGGGCCGTCCAGCCGTTCGACGACCTCGAGGTCGTCGTTCAGGACGGCGAGGTTCGTCGCTACCGTCGAGTCGCCGTTGACGACGTGGGCGTCGAGCGCCTTCGCCTTCGATTCGATCCCCTGTTTGCCCGCCGCCTCGCTCGCGGTCGTCATCGCCGGCACCGCGCCGAGTTTCGAGAGGTCGTGTGCGACCTGGTTGGCGCCGTGGTGGCCGCCGGTCAGTGGGATCGCCCACGTCAGCTCCTCGTCGATCACGACGACTGCGGGGTCCTCCCACTTGTCGTCGAGCAGTCCCGCGGTCTTTCGCATCGCGATCCCGGAAGCCATCAGGCCGACGAAGCAGTCGTACTCCCCCCAGTGTTCGGCGAAGACGTCGCCGTGGTACTCGAGGATCTCGATCGATTCGTAGTCGTCGGCCAGTTCGGCTTTGATCTCCTCGGCGACCGGCAGCTTCCGCTCGAAGCTGATGATCGCGATCTCTTCGGCGACCTCGCCGTCCGAATCGGGGGTCGAGCAGTGCCCGCCGCCCGTGTCGCCGTCGGTTCCGTCGTCCGTGTCTGTGTCAGTGCTCATTATCAGTCGTCGTCCGAAGTCGTCTCCGTTTCGTGTCCGCCGTCGGTTCCGCCCGGGTCGGATCCGGCGGCGTCGTCGGTCCGCTCGTCCCCACCGGCCCACCCGCCGTACAGATACGAGCGCTCGTAGCCGGCTCCCGCGGCGGCGTCGCCGATCAACACCATCGCCGAGGCGCGGTAGCCGGCGTCGTCGACCTTCTCGCCGACATCGCCGACCGTCCCCTCGATGATGTCCTCGTCCGGCCAGGAGGCGTGGTAGACGACCGAAACCGGCGTCTCGGGGTCGACACCGTCCTCGACGAGCCGGTCCATCGTGTCGGCGACCGCGTGGGTCCCGAGATAGATGCAGGTCGTCACGTCGCCCATCCCGACGAAGTCGGCGATGTGATCGTCCTCGGCGTCGAGCGTTTTGCCCTGCGGCCGCGTGAACGCGACGTGGTTGGCCGTCTCGTTGAGGGTCAACTGCGTTCGCAGCGTCGCGCTCGCGGCGAACGCCGAGGTGACGCCGGGAACGATGTACGTCGGGACGCCCTCGTGTTCGAGAGCGTCCATCTGTTCGAGGGCTGCGCCGTAGATCGCCGGATCGCCGCTGTGGAGCCTGACGACCGTCCGGCCCTCCTCGTAGGCGTCCCGCATGAGGGGGACAAGCTCCTCGAGATCCTTCCCGACGCTGTTGACCAACTCGGCGTGATCGCAGTAGGCATCGAGCACTTCGCTGTTGACGAGCGAGCCGGCGTGGACGACGAGGTCCGCCCCCTCGAGGGCTTCCTTGCCGGCGACGGTCAAAAGTCGGGGGTGGCCCGGTCCCGCGCCGATGAAGGGGATTCCCTCCTGTTCGTCGCCCGCGGTGTGGTCGTAGACGCGCTCGTCGCGCTCGTGGGCGTGTTTCTCGCGCTGGGCGTCGATCGCCGCCTGTGGGTCAGGGTTCTCGCTCATTGTGTGCTCCCGCCGCGGTAGGCTTCGCCGTCGCCGGCCGATTCGGCCGCGGCGAGTTGATCCGCGACCGATCCGCCGGCCGAGTCGGCCACGTCTGACGAGGATCGCGACCCCGTCGATCGGTCGGCTCGCTCGCCGCCGTCGGCCTCCGTTTCGGTGCCGAACGCCGCCGTCGCGGGCGCCTCGCGGGTGTCGGGTTTCTCCGCGTAGGCGACGGTGTAGTAATCGCGCTCCGAGAGGCGGTCGGGGTCGTCGGTGACGACCGTCTCGTGGCCGTCCATGAACAGCCGGCGGCCGTATGTCACGTCGTAGCCCGCCTCGATCAGTTTCCCGTGTGTCGTCGGGACGTCGGTCACTTTGAACAGGACGAGTCGGTCCGGGCCGACGGGGGCGGCCCCCCGCGCGGCCTCCCGGAGAACGAGCTCCGAGCCCGCGGTGATCTCGACGTCGAAGGCGGTCGCAAACGCCGTCACCGTCGAGACGCCGGGGATCACCTCGACGTCTACGTCGGGGTGGAACCGATCGAGGGTTCGGCGCAGGTGCCCGAACGTCGAGTAGACGTTCGGATCGCCGAGCGTGACGAAGGCGGCCGTCCCGTCGGCGGCGGTCGGCGCGATCTCGGCCGCGGCCGCCTTCCAGGCGCGCCGGAGTTCGTCCTCGTCGCGGGTCATCGGAAAGTCGAGGTCGCCCAACTGCGCCTTGGAGACGTACTCGCTCGCGACGGCCCGAGAGAGCCGCCCCGGCGTGTAGACCACGTCCGCCGATTCGAGCGTTTCCCGCCCCTTCACCGTGATGAGGCCGGCGTCGCCGGGGCCGAGCCCGACGCCGTACAGCGTCACGGCGTCACCCCCGTTTCGGACGGCGTCATGCCGCACCGCCCGTGATGACGTAAACGGGGTTGTCCGAGTTGAAACTCGTCGCGCCCGCGAGTTCGTACCCCGTCGAGACCTGCAGCTGAATGACCTCCTCGAAGAGGCCGCGCTCCCGGAAGGCCCGGACCGCGTCGCCCGCGATTTCGAGCCGGGAGACGTTCATTACGATCCGGTCGACGCCCGTCTCGGCGGCGTAATCGAGGACGGCCGCGTAGTTGCGCGAGCCGCCCAGAAACATCGCGTCGGCGTCATCGGGCAGGGCCTCCGGGGCCTCCCCGTCGATCAACTCGACGCCGTCGACGTCGTTGGCCGCGAGGTTCTTTCGGGTCACGTCGAGGCGTTCGGGCCTGCGCTCGATCGCCGTCACGCGACCCGCTTGCCGGGCGGCCTCGATCGTTACCGCCCCCGTACAGGAGCCGACCTCGACGAAGTGGTCCGACCCGTTCAGTTCGAGCTTCCCGAGCGTGACGGAGCGGACCTCGGGCTTCGTCGGCCCGGCCTTCGCGTCGTGTGGAAGCGCTATGCGTGCCATAGACCTACAACCGAACCGACCCTCAAAACAATTGTGGTTGTTTTAGGACAAGTTCAGTTTAAATGTGGTGAATCGGCCGTACACGACCGGCGGACGGAACTCACCGCGCCGCAAGGACCGCGCCGAGATACGTCCCGATGGCGACGATGATGATCATCGCTCCGGTTGCGATGTTCAACAGATACGAGAGGAAGATCCCGCCGAAGATGGCGACCTGGCCGAACGCCACCGAAAGCAACAGCCCGCGATCGAAGCTCCCCGTGAGTTGCATCGCCGCGGCGACGGGGATGACCAACATCCCGGCGACGAGGATCGCCCCGAGGATCTGCATCGCCGCGACGACGACGAGCGCCGTGAGCACGATCAACAGCGTATCGTAGAACCAGACGTTGATCCGGGCGAGGCGTGCGGCCTCCCGGTCGAACGTAATAAAGAGGAGCTGTTTGTGGGTTACCGCGACCGTTGCGGCGACGACGAGCGTCAGCCCGACCATGAGCTGGACGTTCTCGAAGGGGACGAACAGGATGTCCCCGAACAGGTAGCTCTCGACGGTCGCGCTGAACACGACGCCGTAGGAGATGACGGCGATACCGACCGCGAACCCCCCGGTGAGCATAATCGCGATCGGGATGTCGGCGTACCCCTCGGTGTTGACGGCGATGTACTGCATCCCGAGCGCCGCGACCGCGGCGGCGACGAGGGCGAAAGCCAACGGGTAGTTCAGACGGGGGACGGCCGCGCCGATGAACAGCCCGATCGCGACGCCGCCGAAGGCGGTGTGGGCGAGCGCCTCGCCGATCAGCGCCATCTGTCTGTTGACCAGATACGCCCCGACGATCGGCGCGGTGATGCCGATTAGTACCCCCGCGGTAAAGCCCCGCTGGAGGAAACCGCTGCAGACGATCCACGTCCCCGCGGCGGTACACGTCGCCCCCCAGAACAGTTCATACAGCGGCGGGAACACCCAGAGAATAAAACCGGCGAACGCGAACAAAACGAGCGGGAGGCCGAGTCCGATCGCCGCGATCTCACGGCGCGAGTGGGCGGTTTCGAGACCCACAGTCAGTCACCGCTCGCGCTCGCGGTCGCGCCGGCGACGCGCGCCGAACTGAACGCCCGTTCGATGGCGTCGGTCTCGAGGAACTGCCGCGTCCCGCAGTGTTCGTACAGTTCGCGGTTGAGACAGGCCATCGTGCTCGCGTGCTCGGTGACGACCCCGATATCGTGTTCGATGAGGACGATCGTGATCCCCTCGTCGTTGAGGTCACCGAGGAGGTCATAGAACCGCTCGACCGCGTCGCGGTCGATCCCCACGGTCGGCTCGTCCAACGCGAGCAGGTCGGCCTCGGAGGCTAGCGCGCGGGCGATGTATGCGCGTTGTTTCTGTCCGCCCGAGAGGCGGCTGATCCGCCGGTCGGCGAACTCTGCGATACCGACCCGTTCGATGGCGTCGTCGACGATCCGGTGATCCTCGGCATCGAGCCGCGACAGCCCCGCGTGGGCGTAACGACCCATCTCGACGACCTCGCGGACGGTCACAGGCATCATCGCGTCCGCGTCACTCGAGTGCTGGGAGACGTACCCAAGCCGCGTCCCGTCCCGGAACTCGGGGGCCGGCGTGTCGAACAGCTTTACCTGTCCGCTGTCGGGCGTTTGCAGGCCCATCATGATCTTCAGAAGGGTCGTCTTTCCCGAGCCGTTCGGGCCGATCAAGCCGAGAAACGCGCCCTCCTCGACGGACAACGAGACGTTCTTCAGCACGGGCCGGTCGTCGTAGGCGAACGTGACGTTCTCGACGGCGATCGCGTGGGTCATAAGCGGTGTGTGGGTTGGTTTAATCTACTCGGTGTGGCGTGTCACTCTTTCGGTGTGTGGCTCGGTGGGAGACAGCACGGGCTTCAGTTCGGGTCGGCCTGCAGCGCCGTCTCGATCGACGGGAGGTTCAACTCCCGGAAGTGATCGACGTAGCCCCAGTCCGGCTCCATCCGGATATCGGGGTCGAGCTCCGTGCCGCCGTCGATCTGCGTCTCGACCGGCGACAGCGGGAGAATGTCGGCCCCGGTTTCGTCGGCAAGCGTGCGCGCAAGCGTCGCCGGCTCGCCCACGTCGTAGAGGATGTGAGCGATCCCGAACTCCTCGATGAGCTCCTCGATCTCCTGGACGTCCCGGGGCGAGGCCGCGTCGTCCGGGGAGGTGCCCACCGGCGAGTAGATGTCGATCCCGTAGCGTCGGTTCCACCACTGGAAGGAGTCGTGGGTTCCGACGACGAGTTCGTTCAGGTCCGCGCGCTCGACGATCTCCTCGAACTCCTCGTGGATCGCCCCCAGTTCCTCGTTGAACGCGGCGGCGTTTGCCTCGTATTCGGCGGCGTTGTCGGGATCGATCTCGGCGATCCCCTCGGCGATGTTCTCGACGCCGTTTTGACACTCGATCGGGTCCATCCACCAGTGTTCGTCGTTGTCCTCGGCCGGGCTGTCGAAGAACTCGATCCCCTCCGAGGCTTCGATCACCACGACGCCCTCCTCGCGCAGTTGCTCGGCCGCGTCGTCCTGCCAACTGGCGAAATCGCGGAGGTAGACGAAGCCGTCGGCCCGGTCGAGTTCCTGGACGGTGCCGGGTTCGGGGTTCCAGTCGTGGCCGTGTTCGCCGACCGGGACGAGATCGATGACGTCCATGTTCTCGCCGGCGACCTGCCGGACGAAATCCCACACCGCAGGCATCGTCGCGAAGACGGTAATCGTGTCTTCGTCCGTGTCGGTTCCGGGGTTCGAATCGCCGTTGCCACCCTGTGGATCCTCCCCGAGACAGCCTGCCAGTCCGAAAGCGAGGCCGCCCATCCCAGCGAGTGCCGCCCGGCGCGAAACCCTGTACGTAGCGGAGCTATCGTCGATGAACCTACCGTTCATTACCGTATCGAACAGTTCGCTAACAAATATATGTTGTGATACAAGAAATATGATTAGACTAGACTAATTATTGGTGGATGGAGGGGAAGACGGCGGGGTCGGAGGCCGACTCGCTGCGACAACACGGGATCCGACGGCGGGAACGAGGACGGTGACCGGGATGGCGGACGCCGTCGTGCGAACATCACAGCCGAACGGGGACCACAACCGAGCCGCGGGCGTCACTCCCCGTCGGCCGGCCGACCGTCGTCGGTGACCCGGGGCACCGATTATGAGCCGGACGTGTTCGCCGGGGGCTCCGCTACCGTCGTTGAGGACCTGTCGGCCGGTTTCGGGCGGGGTTCGGAGGGCCGATCCATCGGGGACATCGGGATCCCCGTCCTCGATCCGTATCCGCCCGGGGCCGGATAGCACCTCATAGAGTTCCCCCTGACCGATCCGGCGGTGATAGCCCATCTCGTCGCCCTCCGGGAGATACCGGACGTCTGGACGCACCCCCGTACGACCGAGCGCCTCGGTGAGGCTGACATGCGTCGTCCCGGACCCGGCCGAGGCTTCGGTCCGAGATCCGACAGTTCGACGACGCTGCATCCTCCGGATATGCGACCGACGTGTTCGGCGACGATAATACACGCCCGTATGCTGCGGTCGGAGCCGATCAACTGTACAGGCGGTCAAGGCGACTGCCCCGGAGTCGTACGGAAACCGAATATTTCCGCGATGGCGGGACGCCTGCGGCGTCTCGAACCACTTGCCCCCGGGGGTGGTTCACCCGGAACCCGCCACGGCGTGCATCGTCACTCGAGTATCGGCCTATTTAAATCGGTTCACGCCCGAACGCAACCAATGGCGAACCCGAACGCGAAAGGCGATCGCCGGGAGCGAGAACTCGTCACGGCGCTCGACGAGGCCGGTTTCGCGGTCATGCGCGCACCCGCCTCGGGCAGCGCGACCGAACGGGAACTCCCGGACGTGCTCGCGGGCGATGGCGAGACGTTCTACGCGATCGAGGCGAAATCCTCCGCGGGCGACCCGATCTATCTCTCCGGCGAGGAGATCGAGGCCTTGGTCTACTTCTCGCGGAACTTCGGCGCGAAACCCCGCGTCGGCGTCCGCTTCGACCGCGAGGACTGGTACTTCTTCCATCCGGGCGACCTCTATGAGACCGCGGGCGGCAACTACCGCGTCAAAAAGGAGACCGCGCTCGCGGACGGGACGGATTTCCCGGAGTTCACCGGCGAGAGCGAGAAGGTGACGCTCGAGGAGATCGCCGTTTCGGAAGACGACGGGGACGACGAGGATACCCGCGAGATCCTCGGAGCGCTCGAACGCGGCGACATCTCCGTCGACGACGCCGTCGAAATGCTGTAACCCCCGTTCGACCCCGAACGGCCGTCTCGGCGGGAGACACGCCGTTTATACGTCGCGGTGTACAAACAGTGGTATGCACTTCGAAGACCTTCCGACGACGCCCCGGTCGGAGGAGTTGGTCGATAAGGCGTTCTCGCGGGCGGCGCGCGCGGGGCGGGCGAAGACCGGCAAGGAGGCCCAAGAGTCGATGCTTCAGACGGCCTCGAACATCCTCTCGGATAACCTCGGAAACGTCGTCACCTCCTGGCCCGACTTCGACCTCGTCGACCCCTTCTATTATGAACTCGCCGACGCGACGCTCGCGGACACCGATGTCGGCGGCGTCGATCGGCTCCGCCAGCACCTCTCGGAGGTGATGTGGGCCTCCCGGCAGACGGACAGTATCCGCGAGGAGTACCACGGCCGGATCAGAAACGCCGACACGGACACCGCCAGAAAGCTCCGAAAGCAGGCGTTCGCTCGCCTCGCGGATATCACAGAACAGGTCGAGGACGAACTCCTCGCGATCGGCGAGGCCCGCGACGCTCTGAAGACGCTCCCGGACATCCGCGCCGACGAACCGGCGATCGTCGTCGCCGGCTACCCCAACGTCGGCAAGACCTCCTTCGTCAACCGCGTGACGAACGCCCGAAACGAGACGGCGGCGTACCCCTACACCACCACCCGGATCGACATCGGCCACCTCGAACGCGACCGCGTCCGATACCAACTGATCGACACACCCGGACTGCTCGATCGGCCGGCCGAGGATCGGAACGCGATCGAGTCACAGGCCGTCTCGGCGCTGTCACATCTGGCTGACGCCGTCCTCTTCGTGCTCGACGCGAGCGGGGAGTGTGGCTACCCTCTCGGGGATCAACTGGAACTCCTCGCGGACGTCGAATCGACGTTCGAAGCCCCGGTGCTCGTCGTCTGCAACAAGGCCGACCGGTCGACCGACGCCGACGCCGACCACTACATGAGCGTCGAGACCGACGAGGGCGTCGACGAAGCCCTCGAGGCGGTGGTCGACGTCGTCGGCTACGAACCCGAACTGCCGTTCGAGGGGTAGCCAGCGCCCCGAGCCACCGTCGGGTCGCCGCCCCCGGCGGCACCGACCCGATACAGTCCGACACCAAAGTAAAAATATTAGTTCCGAATCCACGTCAACCAAAACCGTGTCGACGATTCAGTTGACCCTCGTCCGGATCGACAACTGCGGTCCCCGGACGGTAGCCCCCGAACCACGCCGCGAGATGGACCTTCAGACCCTCCAATCACGGCTGTTTGTCGACATCGCACAGTTCACCGGGAGCCGTGACGACTGCGTGTTTTTCACCCGCTTCGACAACATCGTCGCCGCGGCCGACGGAATCGACCGTGCGGCCCACGGGACCCCCAAAGGGAGCGTTCGAAACCGATACCCGGTGACGATCAGTCTCGGCGTCGGAGTCTCGGGGTCGCCCATCAACGCGCTGGAGGCGGCCACCGACGAGATTCGGGCCGTCGGCAGCGCCCCGGACGAGGACCGGACCGAAGTGTTGACCGGCGAGTTTCCCCCCGCCGAGCGCCAGCGACCGATCACGGTCGCACACTTCGGGCTAAAGGACGCGACCGGCACGTACACCGACCGACTCAACGAGTTCGACTCCGTTATCGAAACCGAATGGGGGTGCGTGTCGCTAGTGGAGTATATGCGCCGACCCCACGGCGCGCTCCCGTTTTTCAGCGGCGACAGTATCGTCGCGATCTGTCCCGAGTCGTCGGCCGCTGACTGCCGGGGCGTCGGTCGGGGCGACACGACCCACGAAGCGGGCTTCGCCGCGAACACGCACTCGAAGAGCGCCGGTACAACGGCACGACCGTCGAGTTCGGCGAGCGAGCGGTCGCCGCCAGTGGTGGCTGAATGAGACTGCTTCTCACCGTCGGGTTGGTCGCGGTCGTTCTCGGCGTTACCGCCGGTCTACTCGTCGCGTTGCTCCGGGTGTGTATCGACCGCGAACGGCTTCGGCGGCTCCGGCGCGATCGTGGGTTCCTGATGGGCAGGCTTCGCGAACTCGCTCCCTTCGTCGGGGTGCTTGCAGCGATTCTCCTCATCAACAAGGGGTTGCAAAGCTACATCGTCGCCTTCTCGTTTCGGTACGGTGTCGAGCCTACGGCGCTGTTTTACGCAATCGAGGGCGACACCGTCGCCGGGATTCAGGGGGCGTTTCCGGACTGGGCGACGCTGTATTTTTCGGGGATGTACGTTTTCGGCTACGCGGTGTTGCTGACGTTCCCGCTGGTCGCGTATCCGTTCGCGTCGTCGACGCGACCGCTCAAAACGCTCGTCGCGGCCTACACGATCAACTACGCCGTGGCGGTGGTCTGTTATGCGGCCGTCCGGGCCCACGGGCCACGAACCTTTCACGAGCAGTCCGAGTCGGCGGCGACGGTGAGCCACGGACTCGTCGAGTTGTTCCCCGACATCGTGTATTTAACCGCGCTGGTCAACTCTCAGACGAACGTGTTCCCGTCGATGCATGCCTCGCTGTCGGCGACAGTGCTGGCGGTCGCCGTGCTTACCCACCGGGAGTTCCCGCGGTGGACGCCGGTCGCGTTCGTGCTGGCGACGAGCATCGTAGTGGCGACGATGGCACTCGGCATCCACTGGGTGATCGATGTGGTCGCCGGAATCCTGTTGGCGGCGGGAAGTGTCGCGGGGGCGCGGGCGATCGTCAACCGATCCGACGGGGTCGATTCGACGCATCACGGTGAGCAACACCCCCCGGCCGGCGACGATTAAAACCGCCCGAGCAGTGTGGTCATGGTACAGACCATCACGGAGCCGTCACACACGTGGAGTGACGGCGGCTACGACGATGGAACCGCTCTGAGCACCGGCCGCGTCGATGACAGCGGTTCGTACTCGTAGTCATACGACGAAAGCAGCGATCGGATCTCCGCGCCGTCGACGTGAACCTCACAGTACAGCAGTCGGGGGCGGTGGGTTTCGATCGTCTGACGGAGCCCACGGAGCACGTCGGCATCGGCTCCCTCCGCGTCGATTTTGAGCACGTCCGGCGGGGCGACCCTGTCGGCGGCAACGAGGCTGTCACCGCGAGCGCCCTCGACGTCGATCGTCGAGTCGATCGGGGCGGTGGGTTGTGCGTCGGCGACGCGAGCGGCCGGTGATGGATCGGCGCTGAACGCGACGGTGCCGTCGCGGTCACCGAGTGCGACCTCGTGGATCGAGATGTCGCGATCGGCCGCGGTGACGACTTCGCGAAGCCGGTCGGCGACGGCCGGATGTGGTTCGAACGCCTCGACGGTCACGCCCGGCGCAACGCTGGCGGCGACGACCGCGTGCCAGCCGAGATGTGCGCCGACGTCCCACACCACGTCGTCCGCGCGGAGTTCGTCGGCCCACTCCTCGAACAGCCGAACCTCCGGGTGCATCCACCGGAACCGTTGGTACTGCCAGTACCGCTCGACGGGGAACTCGACGGACACGTCGCCGATCTCGTGACGGACGGAACCGCGAGAGGAGAGGCGGTACAGCAGCCGCGGGACGCCCAATCTCCAGTACAGCGATTTGAGGTGGCTCCGGAGCCCCAGTTGCTCGAGGCGCTGTTCGAGCGCGGTCGTATAGCGCCGCCCAGTGGCGCGCATTGTGAGCCTCAGTTGGGACTCATACGCCGTTACTCTTCGTGTCGACCGTCAGTCCCACATCGAATCCGCCCGGCGAGCCGAACGCGGGTCGGGCCATCACTCGACGAGTTGCGCATAGAGGTCGGCATCGACCGACTCGATGCCGAGAAACCGGAGTGCGCCGACGTACACCGCGAGGCCTATCGGAAGGCCGACGACGAGTGCGAGGGAACCACCCGGAAGAACGGGCTGAACCGTCAACAGCGCGCCGGCCGTGAGAGTCCCGGCGAGCACCGGTTTGACGAACGAGCGGCCGTAGGGGGCCATTCGCTCGAAGTACCACACCTCCGCGAGCTTGGTCAGGTTTCGGAGAGCGAGCACGGCGGCCGAGGCGAGCGCCGCACCGACGAGGTCGAACAGGTGGATGAACACGACCGTGAGGACGACGTTGGCGATGCCGAACACCCACTCGTTCGCCATGACGACGTACTGGTGGTCGGTCATCATCAGCAGGTAGCCGCTCGGCCCGGTTGCCGCATTGCACAACTGTCCGACGAGCATCAAAACCAGGACGGCCGTGCCGGCGGTGAACTCGGGGCCGAACAGTCCGAGCAGTTCGAGGCGGAACACGCCGATGAGGACGAAAAGCACCAAACTGACCGTGAATATCCAGCGCGTGACCGCGCTGTAGATCCCCACCAAATCGGCGCGCTCCCCGCGCGAGTAGAGCCGGGAGGCAGCCGGCGCAAACAGCTGGTTGGCCGCCAACAACGGCACGTACAGCACCCCCGCCAACAGCACAGCCACGTTGTAGACGCCGACTGCCGTCGCCGAGAGGAACACGCCGACGAGCAACACGTCGAGGCGACCCTGCATCACCGTCCCGGCCTCTTTGGCGGTCAGTGGCAACGAGTAGTTGTAGTAGCCGCGGACGGTCTCGCGGGTCGCCGCCGGCGAGCGAAGTTGCGGGCGGATATCCGTCCGGGTAACGAACAGAAACGCCGCGAGACAGAGGGTGAGCACGCTCGCGACGACCATGGCCGCAACCACACCGAAAACGGACACACCGACCACGAGTGCCCCGCCGACACAGAGGACACGCATGATCGGTTTGAACAGCCGTTTGCTGAGCACCTCGTACTCGATGATTTCGAGCGCGCGAAACGTCGCATACAGCAGGTTAGCGACTGTATCGAGAAACAGGATCACCGCGAACAGGCGAAGCACGCCGACGAACGTCGGCTCGTTGAGCGTCACTGCGTTCACAGTCGGCGCAAGGGCGAACAGTCCACCAGCGACCACGAGCCCGCCGCAGATCGAAGTGAGCCACGCGAGCGCCAACAGGAACCGTCGCCGCTCGGGGTCGTCTTCGTACTGCGGAAGATACCGAACGATCGATTTGTCGCTGCCGAGGTTCGTGAGCAACAGCGCGGTAAAGGCCAGCGTTTTGCCGTAGGCGAACAGCCCGTAGAGGCCCGCGCCGAGCAACCGCGAGACGAGGAGATGGAGGACGAACTCGCCCACGTCGGAGACGACCTTCCCGACGGTGTACATCGACCCACCACGGAGGATTGTCGCGAGCGACGAGCGCCGCGTCGGTGAGTCCTCGCCGCCCATATCCCCTCGACGGGACGGTTCCACATCGCTCTTTATGTTCCAGTAGGTGCGACCCGTTTCGGTCGGCGATACGCATTTTACGATGGCGATCGTACGTCGCGTAATCCATATGTCCGGGGCTGTGCGCTGGTTTATCACACCGCGAACTGCCGAGAGCCGCCCGACTCGTCGACGGAGTCGAAACGGGGGGCGGTGTTGAGCGACGAATGACGAGTGGGAGTCGATACGGGCGTCGACTGGCAAAGCTCGAAGCGGTTGTGACGCTCGCTCGACTCACAGCGGTCGTCGCACTCGGCTCGTTGGCGGTTCGGTGGCTCCCGCTGTGGCGGCTCCGTCGGTGGGCGTCAGTCTGGTCGGTTCGGCTGCCGGATCGCCTCCTGCCGACACATCTCCGGGTGTTGCCGCCGCCGGACCGCGAGTATCTCGGCGTCTGGGAGATACCGCCCGCCGAGGCGCGCCGACGGCTGACGTCGACGTACGAGTTCAGCCAGCAGGTTCGGGCGTATCTCCACGCCTACGAGCGAAACGGGGCGATGCGGTACGAGCAAGCGAGCTGCGCTTACCGACCGGAGGGGTTTTTCGGCCCGTGGCAACTGCACGTGCGCCTGTTTCCGACCGAGCACAACGGGACGGCGCTTTGGTGTCACTGGGAGCGGAACCCGAACGTCGCGCCGCTGGCGCATCTCCGCCAGGACGGCTACGACCCGGCAGAGGGGAAGCGACGGTTGCGAGAGCTGCTCGATGAACCGGTTCGGCTTCCCGAGGATCGATGATCCGTTTACCGAAGGCCGCCGGGGACGGACCACGAAATCGGCGTGCTATCGCCGGCCGCGCCACGCTCGCTACACGGGCCGCTCCACACCGCCCGACCGGCAGCATCGACGGGGACGACCAAACACATTTGCTCGTGTGGACGAAACACTGAGCAATGAGTTCGGTCGCGAATCGGCTTCGGATCGAATCGCTGACGCCGCTACACTCGGGGTCGATGCTTCTGGCGCTCGTGATCGCCGTCGTCCACCTGTTCGTTGGAACCGGAATCGTGCCGAGCGCGCCGGAACCCTCGTTGTCGCTCGCGGCCGTCGTGTTCCTCGGGGGTCTTCTGCCCGCACTGTTCGATTTTCGCCCTCGACGCGTTCGCACAGCTCCTGTCGATCGTCGCCCGTGCCGTACTCCCGTATCGTGAGTCGGAACCGTCAGCCACGGTCAGGGTACGAGCCATCGTACAGGAGACGTGTCCGCGGACGGCTCGTGCTCGCCGTGAGACACCGACTCACACAGCCAGTTGGTCACCGGGTGCCGCTTGGCTGGTGTCGACGGGTCCACCGGATTCGCCGGCGGGTCGCGCCGAGCCGGTACACCGATGCCGACCCGTTCGGGCTGATCGAAGTCGATCCCGACCGGATCCGGCGCAGTTTGCTCGAGACCGTCCCCGCGTATCCGCAGTGGGGCCGGGTCGTCGGTGGCGACTGGGATCGACACGGGGAACCCTTCGCCGAGCGAGCGGTGCCACGGGGGCTCAAACAGCGGTTTCGTGACGGGCAGCCGTGGGACGAAACCGCGCTGTACGGCGCGTTCGTCGAGCAACTACACCGCTTCGGCAACGCGTGGGGCTACCGATCGATAGCGGGTTTCGGGGATCGCTGCCGGGAGATCGAGGCGCTTTACGATTCGCTTCGCGACGAGGGGTATCGGCGACAGGAACAGCTCGCCGATGTCGACCGTCCACGGCTGGCCCACCGCGCCGACGAGATCTGTGTCGACATCGGACGCGACGGCACGGTTTATTGGCGCGCCTACGGCCAACACCGCCTCGCGCTGGCGCAGCTGCTCGGATTCGACTCGGTTCCGGCTGTGGTCCACCGGCGGCATCGACGCTGGCAGACGCGTCGTGACCGGCTGCGGGCGGGCGAGGAGTGCACAGTCGAGATCACTCCGAACGGAACGGCCGCGAAAGACGCCGTCCATCCGGATCTCCGAGCGTTCAGCACTGAGGAGGACCCACGATGACGACCGCGAGCGGTCGGGCGGCGGTCGGGGAGACGACGAGATGGCGACCGGTTGTGGTGGCAGCACTCGCCGGAGTCGTCGTCACCGGCGGTTCGCTCTCCGCGCTCGCGGCGGGCGGGTGGATACGGCCGACCGTGCCGATCCTCGGGAGCGTTGTGGGCCAGTTGGTATTGTATACAGCCATCGTCGCGACGGCGGTTACGACGGCGACGCGGGCGGCAGGCCCCCAGCGACTCACGGTGGCAACGTGGCTCACGCTGGCGCGGGGGTGGCTTCTGGCCGTGTTCGTTGGCGTCGTTGTGGGGTCGAATGAATTCGCGGTTTCGTGGCTCCTCGCCGGGCTCTTTGTCGGCTCGGCGGTGGGCGATATGGCCGACGGCTGGGTCGCGCGGCGCACCGACACGGTCAGCGAACTCGGAGCGACTCTCGACACCGAGACCGATGCGTTGCTCGTCTTGGTCGGCGCGGTCACGGTGGTCTGGATCGGATCGGCCCCGGCAGTGTTTCTCGCGATCGGCCTCGCACGTTACGCGTTCGTCGGTGGGCTGGTGGTTCGGCAAATCCGGGGGCGGCCGGTGTTCGACCTCGAACCGAGCCGGTTCCGGAAGTTCACGGGGGCAGCGATCGTGGCCACGATCACGGTCGCGCTGGCGCCGGTCGTCGATCCGGCGGTTTCGCGGGCGATTTCGTGGGTCGTGACCGTGCCGATTCTCGCACACTTCCTGTGGGACTGGCTGGCGGCGTCGGGGCGGCTGGATTGATCGGGCGGGACGGGGCAGGTGATCACGCACTCGTCGGAATGTTCATTAAATCAGCGAAACAACGCTCGACGATGACTGCCGGCGAGGCCACACGGCATACGGTCGGGGCGGGCGGCGAGTACGTCGTCGGCGACGCGGTCACGCATCTCGAGGAGTACGCCGATGCCGCTGCGATCTTTCTCGACGACGCGTGGGCGCGCCCACAACGCCGCGAGCAGACGAGCGTCAACTACCAACTCCATCCCTTCGACGAGAGCTACCCGGCCGAGGGCGAGCAGGTGACCGACGCGTTGACGACGGCCCGGATTATCGACGCCTGTCACGACGCGCTCGCGCCGGGTGGGTGGCTCATCGCCGACGTCGACGACTGGTTGTTGCCACGGTTCGTCTCGTACCTCCGTGAGACGTGGGGCGACGCAACGGCGGTTCACGCGGGAGGCGGCTTTCGACGAGTCGGTGGCGTGACGTATCTCACCGAGGACGGTGATCCCGACCGCGAAACGCACGGCCCGTTCCTCTCGACCGGTGGCTACAGCGTCATTTTCGCGCACAAGGGGCCGACCGACCGCCGAACCGACGTGTCGGCCCGCCAGGTTGCTCGCTGGCCGAGCGACACCTACGGCCGCGGCGGCCGCGCCAAGCCGGTCGGCCCGTACGAGGCGTGGCTGTCGGGACTCGTCGATCCGGGGGAACTCGTGGTCGTCCCCTGTGCGGGCACCGCGCCGGCAGCGATCGCGGCGCGTCGACTGTTCGGCGACGAGGCGCGGTTCGTCTGTATCGACATCGAGCCGGCGGCTTACGAGGGGTTCAAGATGCGGTACGACGAACAGGTCGGCCGATGACGCGGGCGGTGGTTCGACGCCTCAAACGCTGTTCGTCGGTGCCGGTCTCCCCGCGTGGTACGTGAACTCCCTCAACGGCGGGTGCGCTCCTCGCGTAAGGCACCGTTTCGATCGGTGTCGGGGGTGTAGGCTCGATACAGGGGCCGTTCGAACGGTCGCCCGGCCTACCCGGCACCGCCGCTTCGCTCGATCTCGACGTACAGTATCTGGACGTCGACCTCGATCCCGTACTCCGCGGCGAGCCGCGTTTCGATCCCGCTTGCCAGACCCGCCCGCGGGGAGTCGGAGGGCGCACCGACCGTCCCGATGACGGTCGTCGGCCGCCGGAAGAGGAAGTACTCCGTCTCCGTTCGGACCTCCAGTTCGACGAGTTCGTACCCCGAGTAAGCCGGATCCTCGAGTTCCGTCGACACTCCGTCGCGAATGTCCTGTTCGGTTCCCGCCGCCTGGTATGAGTCGTACGTGACACCGCCGAGAAACACCGACAGCAGGGCGATCGCGGCGACGAGGACGGCGACGCGTTTCAGCGTCGCGACCTTCGCCCGGTCGTGTCTGAAGAACTGTTCGGGCCGGTAGCCGGCGTACCACAGCACGACGAGGGCGGCGAGGTTGATCGAGAGGACGTTGACCGCAACGAGGACGGCCGAACCGACCGCGAGCGACGGGTCCCCCCACGCGATCCCGATCCCGACCGTCGCGGCCGGCGGGATCAACGCGACCGCGATCATGACCCCGACGAGAGCGGCCGAAACGCCGGTCATCAGGCTCACCGCCCCGGCGACACCCGCACCTAAAGCGACGGCGAGCGAGAGCACGCTCGGGGAGAGCCGTTCGGCGACCTCCGACAGCGAAAGCGGGTCGAGCCCCGGCGGGACGAGGTTCGCCATCTGGACGAACGCCGCAAACAGCGTCGCCGACACGATCGCGAGGCCGACCCCGAGGAGTTGGAGGGCGACGCCCCGCCGGAACAACTCGCCGTTGTCGATGACGCTGCCGACGGCGGCGGCCATCGCCGGCCCGATAAGCGGCGCGATGACCATCGAGCCGACGACCGTCGCCGGCGAGTCGAGCAGGAGTCCGGCCGTCGCGATCACCGCCGAGACGACGGTCATGATCACGTACGTCGGAAGCGCCGAGGCGAGTTCCTCGGCACGGGCCTCGAGTTCCTGTCTGGCGATCCGCTCCTCGCTCGGCTCTTGCTCCGCGTACTCCTCGGTGAGCGACTCGAAGCGCTCGGATTCAACCGTTTCGGCCTTGAGCACGATCGTGTAGGCCTCGCGTTCGAGCCCCGCCTCCCGAAGCGTCTCGAGGACCGGTTCGACGGCGCTCGTCGGCAGCGGAAAGTACGCGACTGCGGTGTATTCGCGGCCGCTCGTCTCGTCGGTGACGACGTAGTCGATCCCCTCCCCGTCGAGGAGTTTCAGGACGGTTTCGCGTTTCCCGGTCGGGATCGTCACCTGGACGAGTCGCACACCGGGGCGTCGCTCTCCGGGCGAATAAACCCAACTGTTCGGAGGGGGGAGGCGGCACAACGGCTACGTAGGAGGGCGACACAGCGTTCGGGCATGCCCATCGAGTTCGAGCGATCGGTCGAGAAAGCGCGCTTGAAAAGCCCCCTCGAGGGGTTCGAGACGGTCACCAAGACGGTCGAACACCGGACGGACCCGCTGACCGGGCGAACGGCCCGAATCGTCCCCGAGGTCTTCCCGGACTCGGAGGACGACATCGACCTCGACGCCGTCGTCGGGGACGGCGACGGCTGCTTTTTCTGCCCCGAAAGCGTCGCCGACGCGACTCCCGAGTACCCCGACTCGATCGGCGGCGGGCGAGGGAGGAAGGGCGAAGCGACGTCGTTTCCAAACCTCTTCCCGTACGCGAGACACTCGAACGTCGTCGTGTTGACGGCGGAGCACTTCCGCCCGATAGACGAGTTGGGCGCGGACCGACTCGCCGACGGGCTCGCCTGCGGCCTCGAGTATCTGGCGTCGGTCGCCCGGGCCGACGACCCCGAGTTCGCCTCGATCAACATGAATCTACTCCGGTCGTCGGGCAGCAGCGTCTTCCACCCACACATGCAGGTCATCGCCGGCGATCACGGGACGAACCGACAGGCTCGGGTCGCCCGACGAGAGCGCGAGTACTACGAGGAACACGAGCACCGGTACTACCGCGACCTCCTCGATCTCGAGCGGTCGGGGGACAGATACATCGGGCGGACGGGCGGCGTCGAGTGGCTCGCACCGTTCGCGCCGCTCGGGCAGTTCCACGTCGTCGGCGTCCCCGGGACGGCGGACGACGGCCTCATCGCGCCCGAAAGCGACCTCGTCGGCGATCTCGCGGGCGGGATCGACGCCGTGCTCGCACGCTACGCCGACCGCGGTCTCAACGCGTTTAACTTCGGGCTCCGGTTCGCCACCGAGGGGCGCGGGTCGACGCCGGTGGTCGACATCGTCGCCCGCGCGCCGTTCGAGAAACACTACGTGAACGACACCTTCTACGCGCAGACGATACACCACGAGGGGGTCGTCGACGTCGCCCCGGAGGCGTACGCGTCGGCGATCGCCGACGCGTTCGAGTAGCGCAACCGGGCGGCTTATCCCCCCCAACAGACAACGGGATGTATGTTCGAGACACGCCCCGACCGCGACGCGGAGGTCGTCCTCGTCGGGCGGTCGAACGTCGGCAAATCGACGCTAATGCGGGAGATCACGGGCCACAACTTCGATACGGGCGGGAGCCCCGGCGTCACGAAGAAGCCAAACCACTACGACTGGGCCGCCGAGGACTTCGTCATCACCGACCTGCCCGGGTTCGGGTTCATGTCGGGCGTCCCCGACGACGTCCGCGAGCGGATCAAAACGGATATCGTCCGGTACATCGAGGCGAACGCCGAGAAGATCCTCATCGGCGTCCTCGTCGTCGACGGCAAGGCCGCCGTCGACATCATCGACCGGCACTCGGGGCCGGACGAGATCCCCCACGTGGTTGAGTTGTTCGGCTTCTTCGAGGAGCTGGGGATCCCGGTCGTTGTCGCGGTAAACAAGATGGACAAAGTCGACGACCGCGACGAGCGCCTCGACGCGTTGGCCGAGCGGCTCGGGCTCTACCCGCCGTGGCAGCAGTTCGACGAGGTCATTGCGCCGATCTCCGCGAAGCGGGGATCGATCGAACCGCTCAACGAGGCGATCAGACACCACCTCCACGAGGCCAAGCGCGACGACCTGTTCAAGTTCTTCTAGCTGCCGGGGCGGCCCTTCGAGAGGAACTGCCCCCACAGATCGCGGCGATCGGCGACCTCCCTGTAGAGCCGCTCGCGGAGTCGCTCGTAGTCCTCGAACTGGCGGAGGAATCGGGCGATGTCGTCCGATCCCGGGGGGATATCGGCCCTCGCGAAACACTGCTCGATCGCCGCCCCACAGGAGTACACCGCCTCGTCGGTCAGAAGGTGTGCACACGATTCGAAATCGTCCGGCAGCCGGTCGCGTTGGTCGTCGGTGAGCTCCGCGAAGCCGACGAGCCGGATGTCACTTCGCCGGGCGAAGTAGTCGGCCCACCAGGTGCAGAAGCCGCAGTCGTCGTCGTAGACGAGCGTGTCTTCGGACATGTCGATTCGTTCGGGTGGGACACTCATATGTGGACCGGGATCGGCAGGATTCACCCGACAGCGCCGTAAGAGATCACTCCGGGCGGCCGAGGAGTGTCGCCGGCGACACGGCGCTTTCGAGCGTCTCGTCGACCTGCGTGGCGACGAGAGCGAGGGCGACGACGGCGAGGGCGGCACCGAGGGCGAACGGCGCGATGAACCCGTAGCCGAACAACACCCCCGACGCGAGCGGCCCGACGGCCGTCCCGAGTCCGAACGCCATCGTCAGCACGGACAGCGTCGTTCCGGATTCGCCCTCCCCCGCGAGGTCGCCCGCCACCGCGAGCGCCGGCGCGAACACCATCGCCACCGCCACCCCGTGGAGGAGCCGTGCCAGAAGCATCGTCCACGGGGAGGTGACGAGTCCCTGGGCCAGAACCGACGGCGCGAGGAGGACGAACCCCCACACTAAAAACGGCCTCCTGCCGAACCGGTCGGCGGCCCGGCCGATCGGCATCTGGAGGGCGATGTTCGCGACGACGACCGCCGAAAACTGGATGCCGAACCACGTCGGCCCCTGCCCGAGGCGGGCGTTGATCGGTTCCTGGAGGGTGGCAAACAGGGCGATCGAAGTGGCCATGAACAGCGTCCCGACGCCGAGGACGAAGACGGGATCGAACAGTCGGCCGTCCTCGCCCGTCACCGCGATCGAGAGGTCGTCGCTTGCGGCGGCGGACATCGGCGGCTCCTCGATGAGAACCGTCACGAGAACGAGGCTCACGAGCGCTCCGGCGACTGCAACCCCGAAAGCGGCGTTGAACCCCGACAGCGTTGCGCCGGCGGGCAGGGCGTATGGGCCGGCCTGGACGACGAGTCCCGCGACGATCGGCCCGAAGCCGAAGCCGACGAGCCGGAACGTGTTGAACACGCCGAAGTTGCCGCCGCGTTCGGCGTCGCTGCGCGCCAGATCGTTGACGAGCGCGATCGTCGTCGGGATGACGAACGCGCCGCCGAGCCCCTGGAGCGCCCGCACGACGAGCAGCGCCTCGTAGCCCTCGACGAAGGCGTAGGCGACGCTCGTGACCGCGAGCACGCCGAGTCCGAACAGAATGTAGATCTTTCGGCGCCCGGTCCGATCGGAGAGCCGGCCGGTGAACGGCTGGGCGAAGCTGTTCAGGAAGCCGAAAAGCGACAGCGCGACGCCGATCAACAGCTCGATCGTGACCGGGACCCCGAGGACGGCAGTCCCCTCGAACCCCGGGAGCGCGAGTTCGCCACTTGCGATGTACAGCGGGAGGACGATGATGAGAAACGAGTTCGCGACCGCGTCCGCCATCCTGGCGAGCGCCAACACGACGACTCTCCGGTCGGTCCCCAGCATCCACCCGGAGATGGGGGGGCCACCGGATCACACTTCCGAAACTGACGGGAGATCGGGCGCGTCGAACCCCGGCGATTAAGTACGCCGCAGGACTGACCCCCGGGTATGGAGTTCTGTGACGAGTGCGGTTCGATGATGCACAGCGACGGGGGAAAGTGGGTGTGTGGCTCCTGTGGCTTCGAGACGGAGCGCGACGCCGACAGCGAGATCGGGATGGTCACGACGGAGGGCCAAGACACCGACAGCGGTCCCGTCGACATGTCCGACGTCGACGACGAGGAGATCGGGCCGACGACGACGGTGAACTGCCCGAACTGCGGCCACGACCGGGCGCGCTACGAGATGAAACAGATCCGCGCCGCCGACGAGTCCGAGACGCGGTTCTTCACGTGCGTCGAGTGCGACAAGAAGTGGCGCGAGGACGACCACTGAGACGGACTGTCGCGAAATACGGACGAGCGCCGGGGAGCTACTGACGAACGGTTCCAACGGGTGATCGAGCAGTTTCGCCGCCTTGTGTCGGGGCCGCACAACCGCTTCGCGCTTATGTGGGCCGTTTGTCTCCGTTAGGACATCCAATGACGCACACTCGTCGACGGCTGCTCGCGGCGCTCGCGGTCGCCGGAGCCGGTTCGAGCGCCGGCTGTCTGGACGGTTTGGGGCGCTTATCGGGCGCAACGACCGTCGAGAGCACCGAACCGCTGGTCGATCTCGGCGTCCCGTGCTCCGGGGTCGACGGCCTCGTCGATCTCTCGGGCGGCCAGCCCCCGATGGAGTTCGATAGCGCCCGGGCGACGCCGGAGACGGAGTACGCCGACGGCGAGATTCCGCTTCGGGAGACACCGTTGTACCTCGGGCACGACCGTCAGGCGTTCGTCCGCGAGGACATGAGCGGCGGCGTCGGCCACGACGGCATCCCGTCTGTCGACGACCCGCAGTTCGCCCGGGCCGAGGACGTCGAGCTCCCGGGCTGTGCGCGGGTGTTCGGCGTCGACCTCGGCGGTGACGTCCGGGCCTACCCACAGCGAATCCTCGTCCAACACGAGATCGCAAACGACGTGGTCGGCGGCGAACCGGTCGCGGTGACGTACTGTCCGCTGACGGGGACCGCACAGGGGTTTTACCGGGGTGGCGTCGAGTTCGGGGTGTCCGGGCGACTCATCAACTCGAATCTCATCATGTGGGAGCGGGGAAGCGACGTTCGCTGGCCGCAGATCGCGGCCACGGCGATCGGGATCGGCGGCGAGCGCGACGCCGAGGGGGCCGAGGCGTTGCTCGGGCAGTCGCTCCGGGAGTTCCGGGTCGTCTGGACCTCCTGGGGGCGCTGGAGCGAGCGCTACCCGGAGACGCTCGTCATGACCGAGGAGACGGGGTCGGCCCGCAACTACAACCGGGACCCGTACGGTTCCTACGACCCGCCGGTGTCCGGGCACTACTCGACCGACGCCGGGCGGTCGCCGGAGTTCCCGCTCATGGCGTACGACACGGCCGAATCGAAACAGGTGGTGGTCGCCGCGCGGACAGCGGCCGGCGCGGTCGCCTTCGACAAGCGAACGCTCATGGAGTCGTCGGTAATGACCGGATCGGTCGACGGGACGCCGGTCGTCGCGGTCGCCGACGAGGAACTCGCGGCGGGATACATCTACGCGAACCCCGATAACGACGACGTACGCCGGGTCGAGGACGGCTACGCGGTCGGCGACGAGACGGCACCGCCGGATGGTCTCCCGCTGGATCGGATTCTCGCGTTCGACGCGATGTGGTTCGCGTGGCACGCCTTCTACCCCGAAACCGAACGGATCGGCATATGAGCACGGACACACAAACGAGAGGCGGATCCGGCCCGCCGACCCCCGCGTCGGCCCCGATCGCCTGGGTTCGGAGCCTGTTCGCACGGACGGGGGTCGCCGTCCGCGGCGCGCTCGGCAGACGTGACGGCCGGACGACGCTTCTCGCCGTCGCGGCCTTGTACGTCATTACGTACGCGTGGGCGCTGCGGGACCTCACCGCGACGGGGCGGGGCGGTCTCAGCGTCTTCGTCGTCGAGGATCCGATCGAAACCGCCCTCGTCCGGCGGTCGCCGTTCCTGTTCGAGGCGGTCGCCACCGTCGAGGCCGGGCCGATGGTCTACCTGCTCAGACCGATAAACGTGTTTATCGGACTCGGCTTGGGGGTGCTCGTCGGTGTGACGCTGGCGGTCTCAGTCGTCTCCTGGCGCGGCCCCGACGCCTGCCGGATCGGCGCCGGGGCGGGCGCGACCGCCGGGATTCCGGGGCTCGTCTCCGGCGTCGCCTGCTGTGGACCGCAGTTGCTCGTCGTCGTCGGCCTTCAGGCGACGGCGGGGCTCGTCGCCGCCATGCAGTGGATGGTCCCGCTGGCGGTCGCCTCGCTTCTCCTCACGCTGCTTTGGGTCGGCAGCCAAGTCCGGATCGATCCCGACGCCTGACGCGGGTGGTCGGTGTCGTCCGGCAGAACGGTTAGGCTCAGAACTCCGGGAGAAAGCGCGCGAAGACGAGGTATCCGGTGTGGCCGACGCCGGCCGTCGAGGGACGGGAGCCGCGCTCGTCGAAATCCATCCGCCGCTGGATCGTCTCGAGCGTCTCGACGTCGTCGAGATCAGCCGCGCGCGCGGCTTCGACGCAGTCCCGGGCCGACTCGACGAACGGCGAGTAGACGGCGAGAAAGCCGCCGGGCGCGAGCAGTTCGTCGGCGCGTTCGACCACCGTCGCGGCGTCGCCGGTGTCCAGCGTGAGGAGATCGTAATCGCCGCCGACCGCCTCGAGCGCCTCGGTCAGATCGCCGGTTCGGACGTCGACGCGATCCGAGACGCCGGCGGTCGACATGTTCTCCCTGGCGACCTCGGCGAACCCGGGGTCGCGCTCGTAGGTCGTCACCTCGATCCCGAGGCGGCCGAGATACGCCGCGAGCACGCCGGTTCCGGTCCCGGCGTCGAGAACCCGATCGCCCGATGCGACCCCCGTGTGGCCGATCACGAGCCCGATGTCGCGGGGCATCATGGGCGCGCCGGTCCGCTCGAGGTGATCGAACAGATCCGGGCCCCGGAGCCGTCTGACCTCGAACGGTTCGCCGAGATGCGTCTCGACGACCGTGCCCGGCGTCACGTCCTCGGGGAGTTCGAGGACGCCCAGATCGGTCTCCTGGGTGTCGCCCGGCGCGAGCAGGAACTCACGGGAGCCGTGGACGACGAGCAAACGGGATCCCGCCCCGGCAGGGTCGGGGGACGTTCCGGCCGGTTCCGGACCCGTCACTCGAGTTTCTGGACCGCGGCCGCGAGGTCGCCGGTCTCCTCGAGCGCCTCGCGGGCGTCCGCCTCGGATGCGCCGGTCCGCATCGCGACGATTTCGACGTCGTCCTCCGAGAAGCCGCCCTCCGTCGCCGATTCCGCGTCGGTATCGGCGTCGGCGTCGCCTTCGACGGCGCTCGCCTCGCCGCGTGGCCTGGTCTCCGGTTCGCCGACGACCTGGTAGGTCTGTTGGCCCTGGGCGTCCATCCGCTGGACCTCGGCGTCGTGGAAGACGAGTTCCTCTTCGGCGGTGCGGATGATGACCTCCTCGGCGTCGATATCCTCGAGGTCGATCCCCATCTGGTTCATCATCTGTTTCATCTTGCGCGGGTTCAACCCGCCGCCTCCTCCGAACATACCTCCAAGGAGGGGCCGACGCCGCAAAAAGCCTGATGTTCCCGGCCGCGGGTCGATCAGGGTGTTTCGGCCAACAGAAGGTCCTCGAACGCCTCCGGGTCCTCGGACGGCGACAGCCGTCTGCCTTCGATACTGGCGACGCGCTGTACGAGTCGCGTCCCCGACAGCGACGGGGCGACGAGGCGAGGGAGCCCCTCGGGAAAAAAGTCGGTGTCGAGTCGGTCGACGGCGAGGACTCCGTCGACCGCGTCCGCGATCGGGACACAGACGCGGAACCCGTCCTCGGATTCGACGAGGAGATGCGTCGCGTCGGCGTCGAGCCCGTCCAACAACTCGACCAGTTCGATGCCCCGCCAGTGGCCCCCGATCACGTCGCCGCTGCCACATCGCGTCTCACACGGGAGGGCGACGAGGTCGAACTCGGCGACCGCGGCGGCGAGATCGATGTCGACGTCCCCGCCGATCGACACCGCCCCGAGTCGGTCGGCGATCCGGCCCTCGGGCGTCGGGCCCGTTCCGTTCGCGGTCCCGTCGGTCGTCGTCATGCCCGGGGTTTCGGGAGCCACGGTCGAGGCAGCCGCCCCTGTATATATTCCGCTTTTATTAACATGAGCCGTCAGGCCGGGCGGCCGTCTCTGACTTTCACCGCCATGCCGGTGTCGAAATCGAGCATCGCCGACGCCGGCAGTTCCGCGCGTCCGACCGCGAGCAACTCGCCCCGACCGTGTTCGACGAGCACCTCGTCGCCCGGTCTGACGGCCGGGTCGACCTCCCGGACGAACTTCGCGAAGACGTTTCGTTCCTCGCGGACGAACGGTTCGCTGTCGTCGCCGACGACCACGCGATAGGCGGGGGCGGGGAGGGCGGCCTGCAGTCGCAGGCCGCCCGCGACGCCGAGGGTGAACCGGCCGTCGGTGCCGTAGGAGACGACTCGCTCGCCGTCGGCGATGATCTGCTGTGGCCGCCCCGACCCCGTCCGCTGGACGACGATGTCCCCATCGAAGAGCGCCCGCCCCGCCCCCGCCCCGAACTGGTAGTCGGCGACCGTTCGGAGCGCGTCGATGTCGCTAGCCATGTGTTTTCCTCGACCGGAACCCGAATACGCCTTTCGACCCGCATTTGTCGTGAACGATCATACAGATCGGCGACGGTATTGAAGATATTTCGGTGGTTTTATTATATCGAATTGCTGAGAACCGGATATGGCAACCGACACCCGGAAACTCGCACTCGGCGCGATCGCGCTCGGCATCGGCAGCGTGCTCATCCTCGTTGCGGGCCTGCTCAACACGCCGCTCCCGAGCGGCACGTCCGCGGTCGCGGCGCTCGTGGTCGCCGCCGGCGCGTTGCTCGTGGGGCTCTCCGAAGAGGGCGCGGGCGTCTGATCGGCCACTGTTCGCGCCGCCGCATTCTCCACACTTAACAGCCTCCGAACCGTCGGTACGGTCGATGAGTGGATTCGACGCCGTCGGTCGGCTCGGTATCGCTCTCGGCGTGGCCGCGGTCGCGGCCGTCGCCGGCTGGACCCTGTTTGTCGAACTCCCCGGAACCACGGCCGAACTGGCCGGGGTCGTCCTGGTGCTCGTGGCCGTCGTCACCGCGCTCCGGGTCGGCGGGTCGATCGGTCGAAACGTCTTTCCGTCGTACAACGCCGCCGAAGTCGCCGTCGAAGGGCCGATCACCCGTGACGGCGGTGGCGGCGTCCCCCTTTCGGCACCCGGTTCGCCGGGCGCCGACGATATCGTCGAGTTGATCGAGGAGGCCGACGCCGACGACAACGCCGAGGCGCTCGTCCTCAAGTTGAACACCCCCGGTGGGGCGGTCGTTCCGAGCGACGACATCCGCCTCGCGGCGAAGGCCTTCGACGGCCCAACGGTCGCGTACGCGACGGACGTCTGCGCCAGCGGCGGCTACTGGATCGCCAGCGGCTGTGACGAACTGTGGGCCCGCCAGGGCAGCGTCGTCGGCTCGATCGGCGTCCGCGGCTCCCGGATGACCGCCGCCGACCTTCTCGAGACGGCCGGCCTGGAGTACGAACAGCTGACGGCGGGCGAGTACAAGGAGGCCGGCGTCCCCTTCAGCGACCTCGAAGAGCACGAACGGGAGTACCTCCAGGGTATCATCGACGACTACTACGACCAGTTCGTCGAGACCGTCGCCGAGGGCAGAGGGGCGGACCCCGAATCGATCCGCGACACCGAAGCGAAGGTGTTCCTCGGCGATACCGCCGCCGAGATGGGGCTCGTCGACGAGCTCGGGACGCGAGAGGACGTCGAAGCGCGGCTGGAGGAGCTACTCGACGCCGAGGTGGAGACGACCGAACTCGAGCCCTCGACGGGGGTCGCCGAACGGCTCCGCGGCGGCGCCGAGCGCGTCGCCTACGCCGCCGGAGCCGGGGTCGCTGCCCGGTTCACCGATCCGAACGGGGAGTTCAGATTTCGATTTTAAATAACTGAGCCGACCGGGGAACGACTGGTCTTCGTGACTGTGAGCGCCGCCCCGACCGCGCCGTATCCCCTACCGCTCCCGAACTGTCATCTCCATTCCGTTTCGAGGGTGCAGCGTCAGCGACGGCTGTAGTTCCCCCAACTCCGCCCCCGCGTACGACAACTCGAAGCGCTTTGCGATCACCGCGACGATGAGTTTCGCTTCGAGCTCCGCGAGGTGCTTGCCGATGCAGTGCCGGGGGCCGCCGCCGAACGGAAAGTAGGCGAATCGGGGGCGGTCGGTACGTCGTTGTGACCGCCACCGCTCGGGCCGGAACGTCTCCGGATCGTCCCAGTACGTCGGCGACCGGTGGACAGCCCACTGCGGCAGCATCACCGTCGATCCGGCGGGGATCCCGTAACCGAGCAACTCCACGTCCCGCGCGACCTCGCGAAACAGGGTGTATACGGGTGGGTACAGCCGCATCGCCTCCTTTAGTACCCATTCGATGTACTCGAACCCCGCGACGTCGTCCATCGTCGGGGTTCCGTCGATCGCGTCGGCCTCGGCCTCGACGTGTGCCCGCTCCTCGGGGTGTTTCGACAGCAGATACCAGGTGTACGTCAGGGTGAGCGCCGTCGTGTCGTGGCCGGCCAGAAGCGTCGTGACCACCTCATCGCGCAGCCGCTCGTCGGACTGCTCGCCCGCCTTCCGTGCCCGAAGAAGCACGGAGAGCAGGTCCATCGGGCCGTCGGAACCGCCCTCGGTCCCCCGACGCTCGGCGACGATCTCGTCGACGATTTCGTCGACGGCCGCCACGGCGGCGTCGTACTCGCGGTCGCCCGGCACCGGCACCCACGGCGGGAGCGCAAACCGGACCGGGTCCGGCTCCAACCGCTCCCCGATCGGGTCGAGGTTCTCCCGGAGCCGCTTCCGTTGGCCGTCGTCGAGTTCGGACCCCAACATGAGGTCCGTGATCACGTCGATCGTCACGTCCGTCATCTCCACCTCGATGTCGCGGCTATCGCCGTCTTCCCACCCGGACACCAACCGCTCGGCGTGGCCGGCGATCCGTTCGTCGAACCCGGCCAGCCGGGCCATCGAGAAGGCGGGACTGGCGAGTTTCCGCTGTCCCTCCCACGTTTCGCCTTCGCTGAGCAGGAGTCCATCGCCGAGCAACTCGCCGAGGGCGTCGGCCTGGAAGTCGGGTTTCGGGAACGCCTCCGGCTCGCCGACGAGCACCCGTTCGATCGCCTCGGGGTCGGTTACCATGTACGTTTCCATCGGCCCCATGTCGAACGCCGCGATCCCGTTGTACGCCCGCTCGACGTCCTTGAGGAACCCGAGCGGGTCGGCGGCGTACCGGCGGCTGGCGCCGAACACCGGCTCTGCCTTCGGCCCTGGTGGCGAACCGTTCATATCTGACGTTGGGATCAGATGTGAATAAACACTCGGACGGCGGCGAGACACCGGGTTCGGAGAAGCCGCTCAGAAACTCCGTTTCAGCTTCTCGAAGAACCCCTGTTCGACCTCGATGTCCTCGCCGCCGGCCTCGGCGAACGCTTCGAGCGCGTCGCGTTGCTCCTCGTTGAGATCCTCGGGCGTGACGACCCGGACCTGGACGTACATGTCGCCGTGGCCGCGACGCTGCAGCCTGGGCATTCCCTTTCCTCTGAGCCGGAACGTCTCGCTGCTTTGGGTGCCGGGGGGGACGTCCATCTCGACCGTGCCGTCGAGCGTCGGCACCTCGACGGTGTCGCCGAACACCGCCTGCGGGAACGAGATCGGGTGGCGGCGGCGGAGGTCGTCGCCGTCGCGCTCGAACAGTTCGTGGTCTTCGATCCGGATCTCGACCAGGAGGTCGCCGTTCGGACCGCCGTTCTCGCCGGGCGCGCCCTCCCGGTCCATCCGGAGCGTCTGGCCGTCCTGGATCCCGGCCGGCACCTCGACCTCCAGCGTCGCCTCGTTTTGCACCTGCCCCTCGCCCCGACACGTCGAACACGTCTCGGAGTGGATCGTCCCCTCGCCCTCACACCGCGAACAGGTCTGAGTCTGTTGGACGCGACCGAGCGGCGTCTGTCGCACCGTCGTCCGCTGTCCCTGCCCGTTACACGCCGAACAGGTGCGGGAGTCGGCGTCCGGCGGGTGGCCCGCGCCGTCGCAGTCCTCACAGCGCTCGGGGCGGGTGACGGTCAGCTGTTTCGTGACGCCCTCGTAGGCGTCCTCGAGGTCGATCCGGAGCCGCGTTTTGAGGTCCGCCCCCTGCCGCGGCCCCGAGCGCGACCGCGAGCCCCCGCCGCCGAAGAACTGCTCGAAGATGTCGTTCATGCCGCCCATGCCGCCGGCGCCACCCATCCCGCCCATGCCGCCCGCGCCGCCGCGGTCGGTGTCCGTCGCGCCGCGTTTTTCGGCCTCCTCGAAGCGGTCGTGGCCCATCTGGTCGTACATCCGGCGTTTTTCGTCGTCCAAGAGCACTTCCTTCGCCTTCTTTACCTTCTTGAACTTCTCTTCGGCGTCGGGTTCGTCCGACACGTCCGGATGGTACTCGGCGGCCTTCTTCCGATACGCCTGTTTGATTTCGTCCTCGTCCGCGTCCCGGGAGACGCCGAGCGCCGAGTAGAAGTCCTCGCTCATTCGTTACCGACGCTAGAGGGTTGAGATACTTGAAAAGAACGGGTCGTCGCCGACGGATACAGCACGCGTCACCGTTATGTCGGGCCACCATGTAGCATCGATTATGCAAGACACCGTCACCCCAATAACCCCGAAGAAGACGTCGCTCGGCAACAAGATCCTCGATGTTGTCATCGGGATCGGTGCAATGGTGTTGCTGTTGCCGCTTGCGCCTTTCATTTTCCTGTTGTGGCTGTGGGATCGGCTCCGGACGGAAGACGAAGACGAGACGTGATACGACGGCCCCGTTGAAATCCTCCGACGCTGATACGTATCGGACTACGCGCTGAATACAGCGTGTGGGCTTTGTTTAGTGGTCGTTTTTGTGATCGGCTACCGGCGAGCACCGGCCCTGTACTGGTGCTCGCCGGTATTTTATTAGAACCAGCCGTACGAACGCTCGCGGCGGCTGACGCTCGGTCAAAGGCGGATGCCGCTACGGCGGTGAATCGAAGTGGCCGAGCGTATCCAGAACGGCCCCGAGAATGAGGCTGATCACGGCGACGGCCAACACGAGGGCGGTGAGGAGGTGTGAAACCGGCACCGGAAGCAGAAGCTGGAAACCGGCAATGAACACACAAGTTATCATCCCGACGACGAGGAGAAACGAGCCCGCGTTCGGGTCCTCACCGGTCAAAAACTCGATGCCGTCGAGGAACGTCGAGGAATCCGACCCTTTGTCCGTCATCATCACGCAGCACCCCGGTTCCGGTTTGCGGCCCGCTGGATAACACCGACGAGGTGGGCGATCCACAGCCCCGCTGTGAGCCCGAACAGCGTCGAAACCACGGTCACTTTGAGCAACAGCTCAAGCGGCGCAGCGGCGGCGATCAGACAGAGAGCGCCGAAAATAACCATCATTCCGTACTGCACTCGGGTCTGAACATCGACTGATTTGACCGACTGTGCCAGATCTGTACTCATGGACTGCGTTATGACGCCCTGACAGTTAGCTGTGTGGCATACGGCCATACTGACAACGGGCCGTGCGCGCGTCACCCACGTCGCCGGAGAATCCCGACGCGGGCGCTACTCCTCGTCGTCCTCGTCGACGTCCTTGAAGTCGGCGTCGACGAACTCCTCGCCGTCGCCATCGGCATCATCGGCACCGGCACCGGGGCCCATGCCGCCGGCACCGCCCATGCCGCCCATGCCGCCCATGCCGCCGGCACCACCCATGCCGCCGGCTCCCGCGCCTTCGGCACCCGCGGCCTGCTGTTGGTACATCTGTTTGCCGATCTCCTGAAGCTCCTCGGCGAGGGCCTCGGTCGCCTCGGTGAGCTCCTCCGTGGTCGCATCCTCGTCCTCGACGACCGCCTCGAGGTCCTCGATCGACGCCTCGATCGCGGATCGGATATCGTCGTCGACCGCGTCCTCGTTCTCCTCTAAGAGCGTCTCAGCCCGCTGGATAGTTGATTCTGCGTCGTTGCGCGCCTCGATCCGCTCGCGGCGTTTCTCGTCCTCCTCGGCGTGCTCCTCGGCCTCCTGTTGCATCTCTTCGATCTCCTCGTCGGAGAGCCCGGCACCGCCCTCGATCGTGATGTCCTCGGTGTTGCCCGACCCCTGATCCTCGGCGGAGACGTTGACGATGCCGTTCTCGTCGATGTCGAACGACACCTCGATCTGCGGCGTTCCGGCCGGGGCCGGCGGAATGCCGGTGAGTTGGAACGCACCGAGGAGCTCGTTCTCCTCGGCGATTTCGCGTTCGCCCTGGAAGACGCGGATGTTGACTGAGGTCTGGTTCGGTGCAGCGGTGGTGAACACCTTCGAGGCCTCCGTCGGGATGGTGGTGTTCTTGTCGATGAGTCGCTCGAAGAGGCCGCCTTTGACCTCGATTCCGAGCGAAAGCGGCGTCACGTCGAGCAGGACGATGTCGTCGACGTCGCCCGCGAGGACGCCGCCCTGAATCGCCGCTCCCAGCGCGACGACCTCGTCGGGGTTGACGTTCTTTTTCGGCTCTTGGCCGGTGAGTTCCTCGACTTTCTGTTGAATCTGTGGCATCCGGGTCGACCCGCCGACGAGAATGACCTCGTCGACGTCCCCCTTCGAGTAGCCGGCGTCGGAGAGCGCCTGCTCGGTCGGCCCGACGGTTCGGTCGACGAGGTCCGAAGTGAGCGACTCGAACTTCGCGCGGGAGAGCTTCTCCTCCAGGTTGAGCGGCCCCTCGTCGGTCGCCGCGATGAAAGGGAGGTTGATCGTCGTCTCCTTCCGCGAGGAGAGCTCGATCTTGGCCTCCTCGGCGGCCTCGGTCAGCCGCTGGAGCGCCTGTCTGTCCTCGCGGAGGTCGATACCGTGCTCGTCTTCGAAGTTCTCGGCCAGATAGTCGATGATCGCCTCGTCCCAGTCGTCGCCGCCGAGGTCGTTGTCGCCGTTCG
>CAZOFL010000015.1:0-32687 GCA_964579035.1 uncultured Natronomonas sp.
CGGTGGCGACCTGGGTGATCCTCAGTTCTCCTCGCGATAATCCGTGGGAGCGTCGCCCTTCTCGACGATGTCTCTCGTCTACAGCCGCTCACGGAAAGCTACTGTCCCCACCCTCAGCGAAGCCGCAGGCTGAGCAGGGTGGGGTAGTTCACATCATCTCGCCGGTCGTCAGTGTAGGACTCGCGCTGTATATCCAGCAAAGAGTTCGTATCGGATGTGGATGATTTCAACGGAGCCAGGTTGCGTATCATCAACTCGGCCGGATCAACAGACCGCGTAAACTGCCTCGGGGTCAAGTCCCGAGGCACTCGGCCTGTTCCGCCTGTAGACCTGCGTCCAGTTACCTCGTCCAACCGTCCAAACACGTTTGCCGGTAGACGGGTGCAAATCGCCGATATTCAGCCGTGGGCACGTACAAGCGTCGCTACGCCGTCTGTACATTACGGAGAAACAGGCTCCCTCATGGACTCGCCGGGACTGAGCAAACCCGAGGGGTTTGCGAGGGTCGGCGAGGGAATGAGTCGAGCGAAGCGAGACGAATGGACTCGCCGGGGGTTCGTCACACCGCGTGAAAGAATCGGTTTAATCCCTATGCTACCTGGCGATTCGGTGGACCATCACCGGTTCTTGTCGATCCATTCACAGAACGTTTCGAAGTCGTTCGCACCGGCATCTTCGGCAATATCGTGGAGTGTACCGATGCTGATCGAGTCGTGGGCCGGGACGGTTACAATGCGGGTCTCGGTGTTCTCGTGACCTTCCGGCGGATCCCACCGCAGGATCAGATGATCTCCTGTGGTGCGGACGTGTCGGAAGCCACCGACATTCACCAGAACCTTGTATACATCTTCACCTGAAAAGTCCCGTGTCACCATCGCTACTGTAGCACGTCAGGACGTTCGTCGTCCTGTGTCCGGGCCACATCGGGGTCGACGCCGAGATCATGAATCTCGTCGTCGGTCGGTGGGCGACCACCATCGCCTTCGACTGCGTCGACGACGGCATCGAGATTGTCGAGTGCAGCACTTCGACTCTCCCCCTGTGCAGTCACGCCGACACGGAGATCACGAGCCGTCCACCGTCCATCCGGGTTCTTCAGTAACCGGATTTCTCTGTCGGGAGCGTCCCTGTCGCCCGGGTCGGCTCTTGCCATACACACGTCTACTCCATCCAGGCGCAAAACATTTCGGGAGTCTTGTCGTCTCACACGAGTTGTCGATAGTTGATATACACGTTTCGTGTCTGAATGTCGTCTCAGTCGCCCTCTTGCCACGAAATAGTTATTCCCCCGTGGAGTATCGTTCGTATATCACAGGTTCCGCGACCCCCTTCCACCTGATCCGTCTCGTCACGTCGACCGTTCTCACGTTCGGCCTCGACGACGAATATGCCTTCTTCCATCAACCACTCACTGATGACCCGTCTCGAATCGGGTTCGAGACCGTATTCTTCGACCCGCTCGAAGCTATCGTCGTGCTGGCTCGTTATCGTTACAGTCACTGAGGCCGGACTCTCTTGTTTGTTTTGTAACACGAGCTTGCCAATATAAAAATAGAACTCGAATTGCTCTCAAGGCTGTCTACCAAGTTCAAGCCATCGCTGTAGTAACTCCTGTTTTCACTTTCTTCGACTATTCTATGTGAATAAATTGTCTAAAACCTGTTCTAATATTTACAATATTTGTGATATATACAAATCATTTAGTAGCACCTATACAACTGGTAGCACGATGAGGGATGATACTTCTTCGTGGGAGCGACGCCAAGTGCTAAAACTGGCAGGGGGATCAGTGGCTGGAGTTGCCGCAACCAGCCAACTGGGGACAGTTGGGGCACAGTCTTCAGACGCGTCAATTACGATCAATGATCAAGAGACAGACGGCGATACAGTCGCTCTTGAAGCGGCAGAGACCGATATCGAGTCTCAACTGATCATTATCTCTGATCATCAGGTTGATGGGGTCAACATCAATTACCGAACGATCGAACTTGAACCTGGAACATCGTTCACTGATAGGGTCATTGAACTTACAGAGCCGATCCCAGAATCACAGCGAATTCGTGCCGAAATACGGACTCTAGAGAGGGATAGCGAATTACTCGCCAGAGACGGGGCGACCGTAGCTGTCGGGGAGCCACTAGACGAAATGAGACCAACGGTTGAACGAATCGAAGCAGACCCAAGTGCTGGCTTCCACTCGCCGTACTTTTTATTTATCCCGGAAACGCCTGATTCACTCGAAGCCTCTGTAAACGACTCTCAACGCCGTCCATTGCTGGTGCAAACGCACGTCTGGGGCGATTTCGATGAACGGGTTGAGAGCGCCCGTCAACGGGCTGAGGGCAGGTGGATCGCAGACGAAATGAACTGCCCGATGCTTGTCGCACCGTTTCCGTTCAACGTTGACTCCAGATTCGGCCTGCAAGAGGAGTGGGAGTTTACGGATCCGCGACGCGAACGAACAGACTTGCAGCTGCTGGCGATGATTGAAGACGCCAAATCCCGACTTGAAGAGGAATCATACACCGTTGCAGAGCAAATCCACTTTTCGGGGGGATCATCTGCTGGAGTCTTCATCGACACGTTTGCCGCTCTTCATCCAGAGCACGTTAATGTGTTCTCATCCGGTGCGAATGGTGCTACGTTCCTTCCCATCGGGGAGCTTACCGATGACATCCCAACGCACGGTGACACCGATCGAACGTCTGTTCCGTGGCCGTTCGGGACTGCGGATTTCGAGACACGTGTTGGAGAGGAATTCAACGAAGACGCATGGATGGACATCAACCAGTACCGATGGATCGGTGCTGAGGATCAAGACCGTGAAAACACGGATCGGTACCTCCATAAGGCTTGGAAAGGCAACGATGATCTCAGTAATCTCGTCCGGGATGTTTTCGGCAGATACCAAGTTGACCACCGGTTCGAAACCAGTCGGGCGATTTACGACCATCTCAATGTGCCCGCGGAGTTCGTTGCGTTTGAAGGCGCTGGTCACGTTCCAGAGGCCCAACACCGGGCGATGATCGATGAATATCACCGGGCACAGATAGCTGAAAACCACGAGTTGATACACCTGATTCCTCAGGAACCCACAGATGGAATTCAGGCCGGAGATACTGTGACTGTGCCTGTACTCGCAGAAAACCCGACGGTTGTCAGGGCAACGACATCCGTGACTCTCGCCGTCGATGGAACCGAAGTCGACACGGCAGAAATAACGGTCGATCCGAACAGTACGGAGACTGTCGAACTGGAAACCGTTTTTGAGGAAGCGGACGACTACACTCTCAGCCTCAACGGAACTCAGGCCGATTCGATGCTGACGGTTGTCGAAGCAGATTCGGAGAGTGGTGGGGATAGCACAGACGCCAGTGGCGATTCGGAATCTGAACAAGAGGAGCCCACTGTCGAGGAGCAACCCGGATTTGGAATTTGGGAAACCCTTGCAGCGCTTGGTGGGATTGGCTATCTCATTCGTCGTCGTATTACCGGTGACGGCACCGAAGCGGAGTAGTAACGAGCGGGGACTCAACGCTAGGCGGAGCCATTAAGCCAGACGAAACTCGGCATTACCGCGCATGAAGATTCATATACTAAATAACAATAGCGATTCTGGGGCTGAGCCGTCTGAGGTCCTTGAGCCAGTACAGCGAAACCAGATACAAAAGCCACTTAAGACTCTCTCACGTCGGACGGTCAACTGCCAGCAGACAGGATTGGCTCGGGTTCAATGGGCGATTGATTTTCTCTCATACGTCCGGTGTTGAATCCACGAATCGCACGCCGGCGAACACCCCCGACACGAACCGTGATGAACTCTCTGGCAGTCAGAATATAAATATCAAGCTGCTGTCTGTCGGTTTGGATATATAAGTGGACTCGCCAGGGGTTCGCCACGCGGTGTGAAAGAATCAGTTCAAAAACGGACTCGCCGGGACTGAGCAAACCCGAAGGGTTTGCGAAGGTCGGCGAGGCCATTGACTGAGCGAGCGTAGCGAGCGAAGGAAATGGACTCGCCGGGATTTGAACCCGGGGCCTTCCCCGTGCCAGGGGGATGATCTACCGCTGATCTACGAGCCCTCGAACGCGTCACACAGTACCCCGACGCGATTCATAAACCCATCGAACCGACGGCCAGTGTGCGGAATCGTCACATCCTCGGTCCGGAGGCGTGCAATCGCGGTTGCAGAACTCAAACCCGATCCGAGTCCGACCCCGCCTCCGTTAAAGTCAAACACCTGCCCCCGGATAGTGGACCGTATGAGCACGGAACAGGAACAACGAACCATCCGATGTCTGGTTGCGAAAGTCGGCCTCGACGGTCACGACCGCGGCGCACACGTCATCGCCCGGGCGTTCCGGGATGCGGGCTTCGAAGTGATCTACTCCGGACTGCACAAATCACCCGACGACATCGTCCAGGCGACCGTTCAAGAGGACGTAGACGTGCTCGGAATATCGATCCTCTCGGGCGCACACGACACGCTCGTCCCCAAGATCATGGCGGGCCTAGAGGAGTACGACGCGCTCGAGGATACCCTCGTCCTCGTCGGAGGGATCATTCCGGACGACGACCGCGAGGAGCTGTACGACGCCGGCGTCGCCAAGATCTTCGGCCCCGGCGCGACGATGGAGGAGACGATCGAGTTTGTCCGCGAGAACGCCCCGGAACGATAGATGTCCGAGGACACGCTCATAGCGGACCTACTGGACGGCAAACATCGGGCTCTGGCACGCGTTATCACGAAAATCGAGAACCGTTCGCCGGGCTATCGGAATCTCGTCTCGCAGCTGCACGAACACACCGGCAACGCCGAAGTCATCGGGATCACCGGCTCACCGGGTGCCGGAAAGTCGACGCTCGTCGACAAGATGGCGGCGACGTACCGCGATCGGGGGGAGACGGTCGGTGTGATCGCGATCGACCCCTCCTCGCCGTTTACCGGTGGGGCGGTGTTGGGCGATCGCATCCGGATGGCGTCCAACGTCGGGGACATGGACGTGTTCTTCCGGTCGATGTCCGCGCGGGGATCCCTCGGCGGGCTCTCGACGGCGACGACCGACGCGGTGAAGGCACTCGACGCCTTCGGAAAGGACAAGATCATCGTCGAGACCGTCGGCGCCGGTCAAAACGAGATCGAGATCGTCAAGACGGCGGACACCGTCTCGGTGCTGGTTCCGCCGGGGGCCGGCGACGACGTCCAGATGCTCAAGGCGGGAATACTCGAAATCGCGGACATCTTCGTCGTGAACAAAGCCGACATGGACGGAGCGAACCGGACGGTTATGGAACTCCGGGAGATGATCGGGATGCGCGACTCATCGCCGATGGCCGGCCACCACGGGGCCGAGGCACTGGCCGACAGCGACGACGGTGCAGGCGACGACGAGGATGAAGAGGGCTGGGAGCCGGCGATCGTCGAGACGGTCGCGAAGACCGGCGAGGGCGTCGACGAATTCCTCGAGACGATCGCCGACCACGTCGCGTACCTCGGCGAAAGCGGCGAACTGGAGGCGCAAGCCAGACAGCGATACGAAGCCGAAATAAAGGCGTTGCTCCGGGAGGACACCGCCGGACTTTTGAACGACGAACTGGCGGCCCGGGGCGGCCTCGAGAGCTACATCGATGCGGTCCTCGAAAAGGAGACCGACCCCTACGCCGTCGCGGACGAACTCATGGGGCCGCTGGAGGAATGCGTCGCGGACGCACGCGACAGTCGGTAACAGCCGTTTCCGTTTCGAGGGCCGTTTCGCCCGCTCAGGAGAGTTCGATCGAGACGGGAGTTGTCGCCTCCGGCCCTCGGTCGAGCAGTTCCCGTACGGCGGTGAGTTGACGACGGGCAGCGCTCGTATCGCCCGAATCGAGGGCGTCGATGGCGCGTTGAACGCGTCCGCGAGCCGACCCCATCGACTCGTTTTGCTCGCGTGCCCGTTCGCTCGTCAGTTCGTGGCCCAGCCAGTCGCCGAGCAACTCGACGAAGGCGTGTTCCCAGGCGGTGAACTCGGTCCGATCGCCCCGGTCGCAGAAACAGAGCGTCCCGTACCGACGGTCGCCGGCGTACACCGGCGTTCCGATGTACGACGAGAACCCGGTTTCGGCGCTCGCGTCGACGTCGCCGGCGACGGCGACGATGCCGCTTCCGTCGACGGTCAGATCGCCGATATCGTCCGACAACGGCACCCCATGGCCGGTCTCGAACGGGAGTTCGGCCGCGGCGCTCTCGACGAGGATTTCGAACCCGCCGTCGGTGTCGGCCAACAGGGCACCGTACTCGACTTCGAGCGTCTCACGGCCGAGTTCACAGAGAGCTTCGACGGGAGTCGAGACGCTGTCGATGACAGTTCTGGCCAGTTGACGGAGGGCGGATTCACGCCGCTGGACCGCCTCCTCGGCGCGATACCTCGCGGCAGCGTTCTCGATCCTGTTTGCGAGCACCTGCCATTGGTCGGACCCTCGCCGCTTCCGGAAGTAGTCTGTGACGCCGGCGGAGACGGCATCGCTCGCGATTTCCTCGCTCCCCCGGGCGGTGAACAGAATAAAGGGCAGATCGGGATTCATCTCTCGAACGTACCGGAGCAACTCCAGCCCCGTCATTTGGGGCATGTGATGGTCGCTGACGACACAGTCGATGCGGCCAGTCTCAACCGCTTCGAGCGCGTCGTTTGGATCCGTTTCGATCCGGATGGAAAAGTCCTCGCAGAGCTCTCCGAGCTGGTTCGCCATGAGGTCGGCGAGAGAGGGGTCATCGTCGACAAGCAGTACACGCGTGGGACCGGCCATAACGAATAATCGGGATTCCCGAGACGTTAATCCTTCCGCCCGAATCACTGTTCCACACGGCCGGTCCTACGGCTATCCGTATCGCTCCTCGTTCCATGGGTTCGCCGATCCGGAGTAACCGCGCTGCTCCCAGTAGCCGCGGGTCGACTCGACGAGAAACTCGACGCCGGAGAGCCACTTCGCTCCCTTGTACGCGTACTTGTGCGGAGTGACGACACGAAGCGGCCCGCCGTGTTCGCCCGAAAGCGCCTCACCGTCGTACTTCCACGCCAACAGCAGTTCCTCGCGCAGACAATCCGAGAGCGGGAGATCGGTGGTGTAGCCGTCGTGGCTATGAAACAGGACGTGCACCGCGTCGTCGTCGACACCGACGAGGTCCGCAAGCGTCGGAAACGTGACGCCGCGGAACACACAGTCGAAGCGCGACCATCCCGTAACACAGTGAAAATCCTGTCGCTGCCGCTCGTTGTCGAGGGTTTTGAACTCGTCGAGGGGGATCGACCGCTCCTCGTCGACGGCCCCCCATACATCGAGCGTCGCGTCGTCCGGCACGGGTGGGGTTTCACCTTTCGAGAGGACCGGAAACCGTGTCGTCTCCCGCTGGCCGGGAGGGAGTCGCTCACCGCCGAACTCCTCGTGGAGGTCCGTGACGTCGTTCACACTGCAGCTATATCCGTGGACGGCTAAGCCCTGTCGCTTCCGGGAGTTATGACCCGTTTGTGCAAAACAGGTGGCAAAAACGAAAAATATCCTTACAGTGATGCAGAAACGATTTTGCTAGAGACGAAAATCTCTCGACAGAGTTAAATACCCCATCGCCGAATCGATAACCGAGCCGATGCCGAAGGTACAACTCACCGTCCCCGAGCATCTCGAGATGCAGATCGCACAACTCGTCGAAGAGGGCGAGTTCGTAAACCGGGAGGAGGCGATCGAAGAACTGCTGTCGACCGGGCTTCGAGCCTACAAGACGAGCGGCCCGATCGACGACGAGGATCCGAGCTTCGAGGAGGACGGGATGATGGGCCACGACGACGAGTACGTTTTCTGACACACGCCGCCCCGTCCGAACACCGCCGAATTCCCCGTCGAGGCGGTCCGAAGCGCTGCGTGTGCGTCTCCCTCTCGCACAAGTGTTAAGCGCCTTGTCGTAATACGCAGGGACATGCATAAGGACGAGCTTCTGGAGCTACACGCCAAGATGGTCTCCATCATGGAACATTTCGACGGAATGGACGAGATCGACGACTCGGTGTTCGACCCGTACGGGGAACTCGACGTGACGCCCGACGACGTCCACAAATCGAAAAGCGAACACAAACACGCCGTCTTCGTCCTCGGCAACGCGTTGGCGAACGTGATGGCCGAAGACGAGTTCTCCGACGCCGGGCGAATCGGCAAGCGAATGGAGGAGTTGGCCGACGACGCCGAGTCAAAGCTGTAATCGCGTCGGGCGAACAGGTAACCTAAGACGGTGGGGGTCCAAGCGACGGTAATGGATCCGCTGGGCAGCGAGGAGACGGTCCCCGAATCGACGGGGCTCGTGAGTCGGGCCATCAGGCTGTCGGCCGTTCCGGACCGCCGGGCCGTGCTCTCGGCCGCCGATGCACCGCGGATGTTTTGGGCTGCTCCCGGAGAGGCGACGGTCGTCGGTAGCGGGGCGGCGACGACGATCAGGACGGACGGTCCGGATCGGTTCCGGACCGTCCGGGAGGCCGCAGACCAACTGTTCTCGATCGGCGACGTACACGCCGGCGCGCTCGCGGCCCGGCCGAGGCTGTTCGGTGGGTTCGCGTTCCACGACGACCACCACGGGGCGGGGCCGTGGGAAGGGTACCCCGGGGCGAAGTTCGTTCTGCCACGGACGCAGGTGACGTACGTCGACGACGAGGCGTGGGTGACCGTCAACGACATCGGAGCCGACCCGTCGGCGGTCGAACGGCGGCTCAACCGCGAGGTCGACCGCCTCGGGTCGCTGTCGGATCCCGGCCCCATCGGAACACCGCCGGGTATCACGGGCCGGGCGCGGACGACCTCGGAGGCCGAATGGCGCCGCAGCGTCGTCGCCGCGACCGACCGCATCGCCGCCGGGGAACTCCGGAAAGTCGTGCTCGCACAGGCGCTTCGGGTGTCGCTCGCGCGCGAACTCTCGATGCCGGCGGCACTGGCGCGGCTCGGTGAGCGGTACCCCGACTGTTATCGGTTCCTGTTTGAACCCGACGACGGGGGCGGTGGGTTCTTCGGAGCGACGCCGGAGCGGTTGGTCGGCCGTCGGGGCCGGACCGTCTCGACCGGCGCGCTCGCGGGGACGACCGGCCGGGGGGATACGCCCGAGGAGGACGAGTGGCTCGCCTCCGAACTGTTGACGGACGAAAAAAACGTCCACGAACACGAACTCGTCGCCGACGCGGTTCGCTCACAGTTGGAGCCGTACGCGGCCTCGATTCACGCCGGCGAGCGCACGATCCGACGGCTTGCGACCGTCCAGCATATCGAAACGCCGATCACCGCCGAACTCGCCGAGGACGAACACGTTCTGACGCTCGTCGAAGCCCTCCATCCGACCCCGGCGGTCGGCGGACTCCCGCCAAAGGAAGCCCTGCGGACGATCCGTGACACGGAGCCGTTCGAACGCGGCTGGTACGCCGCCCCTGTCGGGTGGTTCGACGCCGCGGGCTACGGCTCGTTTGCCGTCGCGATCCGCTCTGCGGTTGCGCGCGGCGACACGGCGACGCTGTTTGCCGGCGTCGGGATCGTCTCCGACTCGGAGCCGGACCGCGAGTGGGATGAGGTACAACTCAAATACCGGCCGATCCTCGATCAGCTGGAGTGACCGATGGCGGGCGAACTCAACGCGCTGTGGGGCGAGATCATCGTGGACGAACTCGCGAAATCGGGGATCGAAACGGCGGTTCTGTGCCCGGGATCGCGTTCGACGCCGCTGACCGTCGCGTTCGCACAGCACCCCGACATCGAGACCGTCTCTCAACTCGACGAGCGGTCGGCCGCCTTCTTCGCGCTCGGGTATGCGAAACGGACCGGCCTGCCCGCGCCGTTGATCTGTACCTCCGGAACGGCGCTGGCGAACTTCCATCCGGCGGTCGTCGAGGCCGACTCGGCGCGCGTCCCGATGGTGCTTTTGACGGCCGATCGCCCGCCGGAACTGACGGACAGCGGCGCGAACCAGACAATCGACCAGGAGCGATTCTACGGCACCTCGACCAGGGCATACCGGAAGCTTCCCGAACCCGAGGCCGCGGATCGGAAGCTTCGATCGCTCCGCACGGCGCTTTGTCGTGCGGTTGCGACCGCGACCGGAACCGAACCGGGCCCCGTCCACCTCGACGTGCCGGTCCGCAAGCCCCTCGAGCTGACCGCGGACGCCGGATCGGTTCCGGCAGGCGTTCCGGACGGGACGCTCCCCGAGGGGTTCACAGCGACCGATCGTCCGGCGACGGCGGGACGATCGGGACCGTTCGTAACCGTCTCCCACGGAAGCGCCGGGGTTTCACGGACGGACCGCGAACGGATCGCAGCGGCGATCCAAGGGGCCGATAGCGGGTTGATCGTCTGTGGGCCGACCGACAACGGTGGGCCCTCTCCCGAGGCGTTATCCGAACTCGCCGACGCAACCGGATTTCCGGTCGCCGCGGACCCGTTGTCCGGCCACCGGTTCGGATCCCACGTCGGCGATCTGACTCTCGGTGGCTACGACGGCTACGTCTCAACCATCGATGCCTCGCCGGACGTCGTCGTCCGGTTCGGCGCGTCCCCGACCTCGAAGGCGTTGCGCCACTACCTCCGTGACTCGGGGGCGAGACAGTTCCTCGTCGATCCCGCCGGTGGGTGGCGGGAGGCGACGTTCACCGCGACGGACCTCGTCGCCGCCGACGGGACGCGGGTCGCGAGCGAACTCGCGGCGGTTATCGGTCGCCGATCCGGCGAGTACGCGAGGCGACTCACCGATACGGAGGCGGACTACTGGTCGTTCGTTTCGGGGCGCGAACCGCCCGAGGGAGCCGTCCTCGCCGACGCGGTCGAACTCGCTCCCGACCCGTCGACGCTTTTCGTGTCGAATTCGATGCCGGTCCGCGACCTCGACCGGTTCGGTCGCCCCCGAACGGCGGGGGTGACCGTCCTCGGCAACCGCGGCGCGTCGGGGATCGACGGCATCGTTTCGACGGCGCTCGGGGCCGGTCTCGGAACCGAGGACCCCCTCGTGCTCGTGACGGGCGATCTGGCGCTGTATCACGACATGAACGGGCTCCTCGCGGTTTCGCGCGCCGGCGTCGACGCGACGATCGTCTGTCTCAACAACGACGGCGGCGGGATCTTTCATCTCCTGCCGATCGAGGACCACGACACGTTCGAGGAGTGGTTCAGGACGCCACACGGGCTCGATTTCGAGCATTCGGCGGATCTATACGATCTGTCGTTCGCCCGGACCGACGACCGCGAACGGTTCCGCGAACTGTACGCCGAGTCGGTCGGGTCGGCGGGGACTGACGTGATCGAGTTCAGGACGGATAGCCGGCGGAATCACGACGACCGCCGTGACCTCGAGGCTCGCGTCGCCGCGCGGCTCGGCGATACGTCGTGATCGGAGCCGCGGTTCCACTCGGGGCGACCCTTCCCGGCTGTGTTGGCCGCGCGGAACGGCGACGGACGGAGGCCGGGCCGTCGCGCCGGGTGGCGTCCGACCTCGAGAACTGCCGACGGGAGCGATCGGCGCGGTCGGCCACTGCGTACCTTTTTGTCCGTCGCTGCCGGAATCCGCACAATGGTTTCCGATCCGTTCGATGACGACCGCTGGGAGCCGATCACCGACGACTTCGAGGACCTCACCTACCACCGATCGGCGGAGACCGGCGCGGTCCGGATCGCTTTCGACCGCCCGGAGGTCAGAAACGCCTTCCGTCCGGAGACGGTCGACGAACTCTACACCGCCCTCGATCACGCGAAACGCCAGACAGACGTGGGGTGTATCCTCCTGACCGGAAACGGCCCGTCCCCGAAGGACGGCGGATGGGCGTTCTGCTCGGGGGGCGACCAGCGGATCCGCGGCGATGCCGGGTACGAGTACGACGACGGGTCCGACGACGGGTCGGACTCGGGGCGTGGCGGGCAGTCCGCCCCACGGCTTCACATCCTCGAGGTCCAGCGGCTCATTCGCCACGTTCCGAAACCGGTGATCGCCGTCGTTCCCGGGTGGGCCGTCGGCGGCGGCCACTCCCTGCACGTCGTCTGTGATATGACGCTCGCCTCCGAGGAGCACGCGAAGTTCCTCCAGACCGATCCCGACGTTGCCTCCTTCGACGCCGGGTTCGGCTCCGCGTATCTCGCCAGACAGGTCGGCCACAAGAAGGCCAGGGAGGTGTTTTTCCTCGGGAAGACCTACTCCGCCGAGGAGGCCGTCGAGATGGGGATGGCCAACGAGGCGGTCCCCCACGAGGAGCTCGGGGCTACCGCCCACGAGTGGGCCGAGGCGATCTGCTCGAAGTCGCCGATGGCGATCCGGATGCTGAAGTACGCGTTCAACATGGATTCCGACGGTCTCGTCGGCCAGCAGGTGTTCGCCGGCGAGGCGACCCGACTCGGGTACATGACCGAGGAGGCAAAGGAGGGTCGGGACGCGTTCAACGAGGGACGCGAGCCGGATTTCCGGCGCTTCGAGTGGCACTACTGATCGGCGATCCACGTGTCGAACCGGCCCACTGTGTGGTTTCGGATTTCCCGTCGACGCCCTCGACACCGGTTCTCCCGAACCCAGCGCCGCCGTCGGGAGCCATCGCAACTTCAGGCCCGAGACGGACAGAGAGGACCCGGACCGCTGTGGCGGGCGTCCCCATACTGTCCGAACGTACAGCCGCTGCCGAATGTGGATGTATAACTATCCGTGTAGTTTCTGGGAGTGAACCGGCCTGTCCGTAGCTTGTTTTCCGTTACGCCCGTCCGAAACACCGACCACTTATACCGTCACCGCCCCGACCGTTCAACAATGACTGCGGCGGTGTCGACCCGGAAGGCGTGGCTCATGGCGGCCCGGCCGCAGACGCTTCCCGCCGCGGCGGCCCCGGTGGTGGTCGGCACCGGACTCGCCGTCAGGGCCGAGGTTTCCGATCCGATCGCGGCCGGATGTGCACTCGTCGGCGCGCTTCTGTTACAGATCGGAACGAACTTCGCCAACGATTACTACGACGCGATTCGGGGGGCCGACACCGACGACCGGGAGGGGTTTACCCGGGTAACCGCCGGCGGCCTGATATCGCCTGCGGCGGTCAAACACGCGATGTATGCCACGTTCGCTTTGGCCATCCTCGTCGGCGCCTATCTCGTCTACGTCGGCGGCGTTCCGATCCTGATAATCGGGCTCGCAAGCGTCGTCGCCGGCATCACCTACACCGGCGGTCCGCTCCCCTACGGCTACCGGGGGCTCGGTGACCTCTTCGTGTTCGTCTTCTTCGGTCTCGTCGCCGTCGCCGGGACCTATTACGTCCAGGCAGTGGGCGGGGTCACCGGGCCGTTCCCGGTTCGGATCCCGGAGGGCACCGTTCCGGCGGCGGCGGTCGTCGCCGGCTTGCCGGCCGCCGGGCTCTCGACGGCGATTCTCGTCGTCAACAACATCCGCGACCGCGAGACCGACGCGGCCGCCGACAAACGGACGCTTGCGGTCATGCTCGGCTACCGCGCCAGCCGGATCGAGTGGAGCGCCCTGGTCGGTCTCGCATACGCGATTCCGATCGTCTTTTGGTTGGACGGCTTCGGTGGCGCTGTCCTGCTGCCGCTTCTCAGCGCCCCGCTTGCGGTCCGACTCGGGACGACTGTCTGGACGCGGACCGACGGCGAGGCGCTCAACTCGGCGCTCGAACGGACCGGAAAGCTACTGTTCGCGCACTCGGCGCTTTTCGCCGCCGGCCTCGCCGCCCCGGTGGTGCTGTGACCGTGGAGTTCGAGCCGTTCTCCCTGCGGCTCTCCGAACCACTCGGGACCGCGGCCGGTGTGATCGACACGCGTCGGGGGTTCCTCGTCCGGGTGACAGTCGCCGGCGAACCGGGTCTCGGCGAGGCGACACCGCTCCCGGGCTGGACGGAGTCCATCGATGCCTGCGAGGACGCGCTCGAACGCGTCGAGGATCCGATCGCCGCCGTACAGGACGGTCACTTGCTCGACACCCCGGCCGCCCGCCACGGCGTCTCCCTTGCCGTCCTCGACGCCCAGTCCCGGGCGGCCGATCGACCGCTGTATCGGTTTCTCGGTGGGGCCGAGCGCGTCGGCTCCGTCCCGGTCAACGCGACCGTCGGCGACGGCACGCCCGAAGAGACGGCAGCGGCCGCCGAGCGGGCGGTCCTGGAGGGGTATCCGGCAGTCAAACTGAAAGTGGGCGCACGGCCGTCGGACGAGGACCTCGACCGTCTGCGGGCCGTCCGATCGGCGTGTCCGGACGTGGAGATCAGGTTGGACGCGAACGGGGCCTACGACGAGACAACCGCCGATCGGCTCCTCCCGACTTTTGCCGGTCTCGGCGTCTCGATCCTCGAACAGCCCCTTCCCGCGGCGTCACTCGAGGCTCACGGTCGACTCCGAGGCCGCGGTGTCGACATCGCACTGGACGAGGGCCTCGTCGAACACGGCTCCGAAGCCGCCCTCGGGGCAGGCGTCGCCGATTACCTCGTCTGTAAGCCGATGGCGCTCGGCGGGATCGACGTCGCGAGAAACGTCGTCCGCTCGGCGCGCACCGCGGGGATCGACGCCTTCGTGACGACGACGATCGACGGCGCGGTGGCGCGTGCGGCCGCCGTCCACCTCGGGGCGTCGATCCCCGATGTCGTGTCCTGTGGGCTCGCCACCGGCGGGTTGCTCGAATCGGATCTCCGGTCGGGGGTCGCCCCCGTCGCCGACGGCGCCGCAACCGTCCCACAGGGAAAAGGAAATATCCCACCCCGGTGAAATCCCGGACGGAACGATGCGGGATTGGCTGGCCGTCCGGGCGCACGCGACACCGCAAGCGGCGGCGTTGCGCTCGGAGGGACTCGACGGCGATCTGTGCTATGCGGAACTCGACGCCCGAGCCGAAACGCTTGCCGGCCGACTCGCCACCGTCGGCGCCTGCGTCGACGACTCCGTCGTGATCTGTGCGGAGACGGGCCCGGAGTTCGTCGTCGCCGTTCACGCGGTCCAGCGCCTCGGGGCGGTTCTCGTACCCATACACGCCAAACAAACCGCCCCGGAGATCGAACGACAACTCGAACGGATCTCCCCTGCGGCCGTCGTGTGTGAGCGTGAGACTGAAGCCGCCGTCCGGGAAGCGGCGACCGGAACCGTCCTGTCGTTCGACGATCCCGACGCGGGGGCGACAGCGCTCGCCGAAACCGATCCGAAGCCGTTCGACCTTCCCGAGTGGGAGCTCGCGGATCCGCTCGCCGTCCTCTTTACGTCGGGGACGACCGGCGACCCGAAGGCGGTCGTGTTGACCCTGGGGAACGTCCTCGCGAGCGCGACGGCCTCGGCGTTCAGGCTCGGACTGCGCGGCGACGACTGCTGGCATATCCCGCTCTCGATGTCACACATGGGTGGGCTCGCGCCCGTCTATCGATCCGTCCTCTACGGAACGGCCCTGTCGATCCAGCGGGGATTCGACGCGGAACGGACGCTCGAACGTCTGCGTGCGGCCGACGCGACTGCCGTCTCGCTCGTGCCGACGATGCTCGAGCGCCTGCTCGATGCCGGCTCGATCCCGGAGTTACGGTTCGTCCTGCTCGGCGGCGCGCCCTGCCCGTCCGAACTCCTGGCGCGCGCACAGGAGCGGGACGTCCCGGTCGCGCCGACGTACGGGATGACGGAGACCGCATCACAGGTCGCGACTGCCCGGCCCGAGGAGGCCCGAACCGCGCCCGAGTCCGTCGGCTATCCCGTCATGTTCGCCGAACTCTCGGTGGTCGACAGCGCCGGTACCCCGTGTGACCCCGGAGAACCGGGGGAACTCGTCGTTTCGGGCCCGATGGTTACGCCCGGGTATCTCGACGGGACGGTGACGAGCGAACGGTTTATAAACGGCGGTCTGCGGACCGGCGACCGGGGCTACCGTGATGAAAACGGCCGGGTGTACGTCATCGGGCGCGCCGACGAGACGATCGTGACCGGCGGGGAGAACGTCGATCCGAACGAGGTGGCGGCGGTGCTTCGGGACCACCCCGAGGTCGAGGACTGCGCCGTCGTCGGGATCGACGACGACGAGTGGGGCGAACGCGTCGCCGCGCTCGTCGTCCCGGCCGACGGAGTCGCCCCCTCGAGAGACGACCTCGAAACACACTGTCGGGCTCGGTTGGCGGGGTTTAAGCTCCCGCGGACGATCGGGGTCGCCGACACCATCCCGCGGACGGCGTCCGGGACCGTCGATCGGGCGGCGGTCGCGGCCCTGCTCCGTGACAGTCCCGAGTAACCCCCGACCGCGGTTGTTTTAGACCTCCCTCACGCATACCGACCTGTGTGTACGCTCATCGTCGCCTGGCGCGTCTTCGATGAAGCCCCCGTCTGTGTCGCCGCGAACCGCGACGAGGCGGTAGACCGCCCTTCGACACCGCCGCAGGTCAGTAGTGGCGACCCGCCAGTGGTCGCCCCCCGCGACGAGCGCGCCGGCGGGACGTGGATCGGATACAACGCCGACGGCGTGCTCGTCGCCATCACGAACCGCTGGACGCACGGCGAGGGGACACGCTCGCGGGGGCTGTTGGTCGACGACGCCCTCGCCGCTCGAACGGCCGCGGACGCGATAGATACCCTCGAGGCCGAACTCCGCGCCCGCGAGTACGCCTCCTGTCACGTGCTCGCCGCCGACGCCGAGGACTGTGCGCTCGTGACCCACGACCACGGCGGATCCCACGCCGTCAGCCGGCTCTCCCCCGGCGTCCACGTCGTCGTCAACGTCGGCTTCGACGGCGAGTGGTTCTCTCCCGAGGCCCGCACCGAAGCGGGCCGCCGGCAGGCGGACAACGCGGACGCGGTCCGCGCCGAACTCCGTCCGCGCGGGGCGGAGACCGCAGCCGAGTGGACCGCACGGGCCGGATCGGTCCTCGGTGACCACGAGTACGGCGTCTGTCTCCACGGCGACGGCTTCGGGACGCGCTCGTCGTCGCTGATCCGCCTCGGTGACGAACGCGTCTTCGAGTACGCTGACGGCCCGCCGTGCGAAACGCCGTTCCGGACGGTCGAGGCGTATCTGTAGGGTCGCGAGCGCGGCCCGCGACAGCGTCGTACTCGCATTGATCGCCCGACAAAGCAATGATTTAAAACGCTCGCTGGCCACTTACGATACGATGAGCACCGCCGCCGAAGCCGACCTCTCCGAGGTAGAGCGCGCAGGGCTGGAACTGATACGGACCACCGGTGGCATCCACCAGAGCGATTTCTGGAAGGAACTCGACGTCGATTCGCGGAAGGGCAGCCGCATCGTCGACAAACTCGAGGAGATGGAGCTCGTCGAGCGGACCGAAACCGTCTACGACGGCCACAACACCTACCTCATCGAGCCGATCCTCGATCCACGCGATCTGGAGTTCTCGCTTCTCATGGCCGGCGACCAACTCTCGCCGTTCGTCGGTGACGAGGAGATCGACCCCCAAGGAGACGCGTTCTCCCAGTGGGTCATGACGCTGGCCTACGAGGAATACTGACGGACGCCCGCTGTCGGGCTCCTACTCGAGCAGCGACGTCATCTCACACGAGATGACCGTCTCTTCGTTCTGGTTGACGATGTCGAGCGCGTAGGTGACGGTCCCGTTGCCCGGCCCACCCGAGCGGGCGTGGGTCTCGACGACCTCCATCTCGACGCGGATCGTGTCGCCGGTGTACACCGGCTTCTCGAAGCGGAGGTCGTCGATCCCGTAGAAGGCGACCACCGCGTCGCGTTCCTCGACGGTCCGGTGTTGCCAGATGAGCCCCGTGGCAGCGCTCATGATCAACATCCCGTGGGCGATCGGTTCGCCGAACATCGACTCTTTCATCCGCTCCTCGTCGAGGTGGATGTGGTTGAAGTCCCCGGAGACGCCCGCGAAGTTACGTACGTCGGCCTCCGTGATAGTCCGGCCGCCTGTGACGGTCGTGTCCCCCTCCTCGATCCGGTGGAAAACGCCGTCCGTGTCGTCCGTTCCACCGTCCGTCTCCGTGCGCGTCCGTTCGTCAGTCATCGTAGTCCCTGAACAGCCTGTAGCTCGTTCCCCCTGTCGCAACGGTCTTTCGGTCGCCGCCGTGGACGGTCGTGACCTCGCTTTCCGTGTACCCCATCGATCCGCCTGCGCGCGTGACGGTTGCCTCAACCCTGAGGTCCCCCCGCGCTGGGCGGACGTACCGAACGTTCAGATCCGTCGTCGTCAGTTGTGCCGCCATCGGATCGTCGAACGTCGACCGCAACGCGAACCCCGAGGCCGTGTCGATGGCCGTCGCGGTCACGCCGCCGTGGATCGATCCGGACCCCGGGTTCGCGAACTTCCCGTCGAAAGGGAGTTCGAACACGACGCGCCCGGGTTCGATCGTTTCGATCCGCAGATCGAGCCACTCGAAGAGGCCGTGCTCGTGGAGGCCACGTTCGATCGCGTCCGCCCACCCGTCGACCGACTCGGGGGGCTCCGTCATCGCCCCTCGAACTCCGGTTCCCGGTCCTCCGTGAACGCCGCCGCGCCCTCGGCCATGTCATCCGTCGTGAGCAGGAGTCCGAACGCCTGGGACTCGAGCTCGAGACCGGCCTCGAGGTCGCCGTCGCGTCCCTCGTCCATGACACGCTTTGCCTTCCGAAGCGCGACGGGCGGGCCCGAGAGGAGGTCGTCTACGAACGCCCCGACTGTCGGTTCGAACTCCTCGTCCGGGACGGCGCGGTTTATAAGACCCCACTCCTCGGCGGTTTCGGCGTCGATCCGGTTGCCGCGGAAAACGAGTTCCTTCGCGCGCGCCTCCGGGAGCATCCGGATCGCGCGCTGGGTGCCGCCGCCGCCGGGTATCAACCCGAGATCGATCTCCGGGAAGCCGAACTCCGATCCCTCCGTGGCGATTCTGAGGTCACACGCCAAGGCGAGTTCGTGGCCGCCGCCGAGACAGAAGCCGTCGATCTTCGCGAGCGTCGGCCGAGGGTACTCCGCGACCGCCTGAAACATCGGCGTGATCTCTACCTCGTGGGGTTCGAGCCCGGAGAAGCCGGTGATGTCCGCGCCGGCCGAAAACGCCCGATCGCCAGCCCCTTCGAAGGTGACCGCCCGAACCTCGTCGGTGTCGGTCGATTCGAGGGCGTGAACCACCTCGTCCATCAGATCACGGCTCAACGCGTTCAGCCGCTCCGGCCTGTCGAGTTCGATCGTCAAGAGCCCCTCGTCGCTCAACCCGGCGTTGATCGTCGTGTACGTCCGGTCGCCGTCCGATCCGTAGTCGTGAAACCCGGCCCCGGCGTCCTCGCCCGTCCGTCCGGATTCGACGAGTTCGCGGAGATGTGTCGACGGCTCATAGCGGTTCTCGCCGTACTGTTCGTACAGCGACTCGAGCTTTTCGAGGACGGTGTCGAGGCCGAGTTTGTCGGCCCGCCGACATGGCCCCTCAGGGAAGCCGGCTCCGAGGCGGAGGCCGGTATCGATCGCGTCGGCCGTCGCGACGTCGTTCCCGATCAGTTTCGCGGCCTCGTTGATGATGCGGGCCTCGATCCGAAGCCAATCGAAGGACTCGGAGACGTCCTCGGGACCGTAATCCGCGCCGTCGCCGTTTTCATACTCGTAGTATCCCGTTCCCGTCTTGCGACCTAGGTCGCCGGCCTCCACCTGTTGTTCGACGACCGGCGGTATCGGGCGACCCGCCTCCTTTCTGACCTGATAGCCGATGTCGATCCCGGTCAGGTCACCAAGTTCGAACGGCCCCATCGGGTAGCCACGCTCGTGGACCATCGTCGCGTCCGCCTCACGGATGGTAGCGCCACCCTCGCTGACGATCCACCCCGCCTCGTCGCCGAACGGGCCCAAGACGCTGTTGACGACGAACCCGCGAACGTCCTTGCGGACGTAGATCGGCGTCTTGTCGATCGATTCGACGAACTCGTAGGCGGTTTCTGCCGTCTCGTCGGTCGTCTCCTCCCCGTAGATGACCTCGACGAGATCCATTTTCACCGGCGGGTTGAAAAAGTGCGTCCCGACGACCGATCCCGGTCGGTCCGTCACGGCTGCGATGTCGGTGATCGGCAGCGACGACGTGTTCGAGGCCAGGATCGCGTCCTCGTGAGTGTGTTCGTCGAGATCCGAGAAGATCTCGTGTTTGAGATCCAGTTCCTCGGGTGCGGCCTCGATGACGAGGTCGGCGTCGCCGACCGCCGCCTCCAGATCGGTCGTCGTCTCGATCCGCGCCAGCACGTCTTCAGGTGATTCGTCGAGGCGGCCGCTCTCGGCGAGTTTATCCAGCGACCACGAGATATCCTCGTACCCGCTCTCGACGAACTCGGTCTCGACGTCCCGCATAGTCACGTCGTACCCGGCGATCGCGACGACCTCGGTGATGCCGTGGCCCATGTTCCCCGCACCGAGGACCGCGACGCGGTCGATGGTGTCAAGCGTCATACGGGCGTGTCTGGCGCTCGCTTCGTCTTAAGCGTACTCCATGTGATTACCGATGTTAGGATATATATCCAAAAGACGGGTTTGTGTTAACCGGTCTGCCGGTCGCTATCCCGTCGCTCGACCTCTCGGAACCGGATTTTCATCTTCGGAAGATATTTTTTCACGGACGTAAAAGATCATCTCATGAGCGCCGAAACGGAGGACAGAATACTGGCAGTCCTCGAGGACGATGCCCAAGCCTCCTACACCGAGATCGCGGATAGAGCCGACGTGTCGAAACCGACTGTCCGGAAATACATCGAGAAACTCGAGTCGGAGGGGGTGATCGTCGGCTACTCGGCCGACATCGACCCCAAGAAGCTCTCGGGAAAGTCCATCGCGATCGTCGGCGTGGACGTGGCGAGTGAACGCTACGTCGAGGTCACTGATAAACTGAAACGGCTCGAGGCCGTCGACTCGCTGTACACATCCAGCGGCGACCACATGCTCATGGCGGAAGTCCGGGCCGCCGACGGCGACGAGGTCGGGGAGATCATCCGCGAGGATATCCTCTCGATCGACGGCGTCGAAGCCGCCCACCCCTCCTTTCTCCAGGAACGACTCAAATAGCGTCCTCGGTCCGCCGACACCACCGCGGTTTTGTCTCCTCGCTGTCTATCGTCCGTATGGCTACGTACCGACGCGAAACGCACGTCGATGCACCGTTCGAAGACGTCTGGGCGTTTCACTCGACGACCGACGGCCTCGAGGCGTTGACACCCGATTTCATGAACCTCGTCGTCGAATCGGTGACGGGACCCGACGGCGAGGCCGATCCCGACGAACTCGTGGCCGGTTCGAGCATCGAGCTGTCGATCCGGCCTTTCGGCGTCGGGCCGAGACAGCGGATGGTGTCAGTCATAACCGAGCGAACGCTCGACGATGGTGCCGGCATGTTCCGCGACGTCATGGAGTCGGGCCCGTTCGCCGAGTGGGAGCACACACATCGGTTCTTCGCCGACGGCAGCGGGACCCGGCTCGTCGACCACGTCGCCTACCGGCTCCCGGGCGGCACGCTCGGACGGGCGGCGTCGCCGTTCGGGCGGATCGGGCTCGAACCGATGTTTCGCGGCCGCCACCGGACGACGAAGCGACTGCTCGAAGCTTGACGTCCACCCACGAGTGAACTCGAGGAATTTCGCCTTGACCTTCCGTACCCCGAGCCTCATCGCCCGGCACTGCTCAGTTCCGTGCGGACGAACAGGTAGACGGCGAGTGTCATGAACGCGACCGAAACGACGCCGGTCGCGATGCCGGCGACGAACTGGTCCCCACCGGCCAGAAACCAGATGACGCCGAGGTAGAGGGCGAATCCGGCGCCGAGTATATAAAGAATCGGACGCCAAAACGGCGTTACTCGGAGGACGATCCCGGCGAGAAAGGCGATGCCGACGAGGAGAAACTGCGTTTCCCGCCCCCCGGCGGACGCCGGATCGATGAGGCCGAGATACAGATGGATCCCGGCGAGCACCACTGTGAGTGCAAAAAAGACGATTTCGGCGACGTCGGGACTCGATCGAGACGCCTCAGCAGCCATCTCGCCCTCCGATCGTATCGTGTGGTGCCACTGTTTCCGGGGCTTAGAAGCGTCTACGCATAGATGTGGCGGTCAGGCCGATCACGCACGGCTCCGACCGACGAGTTCGGATCCGCGCCGGTCGGCGACCGTCCGCCCTCAGTTGGCCCGCCGTGCGACGCTGAAATCACGTACGGAGTGGAGGTCATCCCCGAGCCCCGCTCCCTCACAGTCCTCGTTCGGGCAGGCGTAGTGCCAGCCGTCCCGCGTCGACTCCCGCTCGGAGAATCGATCGCCACACTGTTCACAGATAAGGCTTTCCGAGGAACAGGTGTCGCGGTGGAGCTCGTACTGGAGTTTGTTGGTGAACGTCCGCTTGCAACTCTTACACGTATAAGTCATAATGTAATTACTACCGTCATTCCTAATATAGGTATCCGTTCGTTCACGGCGACTCCCACCTCATAACGGGGGGTTACGGTGACCGAACCGCTTATAACCCGACGTTGAGCGTGCAGGGTCACATCGCCCCCGCGACCACGAGGGCCCTCGACGTGACAACGCTGTGCCTGCTGCTCCGTGGCACCACGAAACACGGACCGGGCCACCCGAACGATTTATCGGCCGTCTCGCGGAACCACGTCCATGGACACGGCCGAGCGAACCGAACTGGTAACGCGGTTTACCGAGGAAGTAATCGAGGACGCCGAGATCGAGTCGCTGTTCGAGGGGGAGGAGAATCCGACTGCCTACATCGGCTACGCTCCGACCGGCGAGATGCACATCGGACATTTCACGACGATGCGAAAACTCGCCGACTTCATCGATGCCGGCGTCGACGTGACGGTGCTCGTCGCCGATCTGCACGCCCACCTCGACGACGCCAAAAGCCCCTTCGAACTGCTGGAGGCCAGATCGGAGTATTACGAGACGGCCATCGAGGCGATGATCGCGTCGGCCGGGGCCGACCCCGACGCTATCTCCTTCGTCCGGGGAACCGAGTTCCAACTCAAGGAACCCTACACGATGAACCTCTACCGAATGCTTGCCGAAACGACGCTTTCGCGGGCCCAACGCGCCGGTAGTGAAGTCGTTAGACAGTCCGAGAACCCGAAACTCGGCGGGCTGGTTTACACGCTCATGCAGGCGCTCGACGTCGCCGCACTCGACGCCGACATCGCCTACGGCGGGATCGACCAGCGCGGCATCTACATGCTCGCGCGCGAGCAACTCCCGGACCACGGCTACCGCAAACCGGCCTGCGTGTTCGCGCCGCTTCTGTCGGGCCTGTCGGGCGGAAAGATGTCGGCCTCGGACACCGGGTCGAAAATCAACCTCACGGACGACGACGGGGCCGTCGCCGAGAAAATAAACGGCGCATACTGCCCCGCGGGCGAGACCGAGGGCAACGGCGTCCTCGAGTATCTCCGATTCCTCGTGTTTCCGGTGTTCGAGGAGCGCGGACGGACGTTCGTCGTCGAGCGTCCGAAGGAGTACGGCGGCGACCTCGAATACGACGCCTACGACGCCCTCGAGTCCGATTTCGTCTCCGGCGAACTACACCCCGCCGATCTGAAACCGGCGGCGGCGGCCGCCATCGCCGACGTGATCGATCCCGTCAGAGAACGGCTCTCGACGGAGTCGGAACTGCTCGAGTCCGCGTACCCCGAAACCCACGGGTAGCGTCGACGGAGCGTGTCGACCCGAGTGCCATACGGGGTGACACCTTGGATAACGATCGTCTCGACGCTTGCGGTTTTTGCGAAACACGAAAGAGTTATTCGGGTATAATCCATCTGTGGGGAACAATGCTTGGTGATGTCGATATCGGCGCCCCGATTGAACGCGTGTCAACTTTCTACCCGGCTCGGGCACCCATCGCGGTGATGCCAGCGGCTCCCTGAGGATGTTGCCGGACACGTCGGCCGCTGATGGGTTACAACACCTGATCGAACACATTCAGGACGCGGTCGTCGCCTTCGAGTTAGTCGAGGGCGAGCCCGTGATCAGAGGCGTCAACAAGGCGTTCGTCGATCTGTTCGGCTATCCGGCCGACGAGGTTCTCGGGTGCGATCTGAACGAACTGCTCGTCCCGCCGTGGCTCCGGACGGAGGCGGCCGAACTCGACCGACGGACCGAAAGCGGCGATATCAACTATCGACACGTCGAACGGCAGACGGCGGTCGGACTCCGGGAGTTCCTCTATCGCGGCGTCCCATACGACGACCCGGAAGGCTCGATCGACGGCTACGCCGTATACACCGATCTGACCGAGACGACCCGTCGGGAGCGGCAACTGAAGGTGTTGAACCGGCTCCTCCGGCACAACCTCCGTAACAAGGCGGCCATCATCAGCGGGAACGTCGACATAATCGAGCGGGGCGTCGGCTCGGACAGTCCGGACGTGGTGGATGCGGCGACGGCCGCGGGCGAAGCAGCCGGGCAACTCCGGAAGCTGAGCGAGGAAGCGACACAGATCAACCGGGTCCTGGGTTCACGGACCGAACGGGTGAGGGCAGTCGATATCACTCCGATCGTACGCGACGTGGCCGAGCAGTTCGGCAGTCGAAACCCCTCGGCGGCGATCGAGACGGAGCTTCCGGAGCCGCTTTCCGTCGTCGTGTCGAGCGAGTTTCGCGCCGCGATCGAGGCCCTCGTCGAGAACGCCATCGTTCACAACCCCTCGGCGACACCCCGGGTTCTGATCGGCACGCGCCCGGGACCGGAACCGGACTGGATCGACGTGCTCATCGCTGACGACGGTCCCGTGATTCCGGCGGCCGAACGGGAAGTGATCACCGGGGCGGCCGAGATCACCCAGACCTGTCACGGGCAGGGGCTCGGGCTGTGGCTGATCAAGTGGATCGTCGACCGGTCCGGGGGACAACTGCTGTTCGAAGGCAGCGAGATGGGTGGCAACCGTATCTGTCTTCGGCTCCGATACGCCGGTTGAATCCGACGGTACGCGGCCAATCGGCCGGCTCAAAACCCCTCGAGCCAGTCGTCGGCCCACGCCTCGATCTCGTCGAACACCGGGCACAGCGACCGTCCCTTCTCGGTGAGTGAGTAGTACGTCGCAACCGGAGCGTCCTCCTCGAGGCGGCGCTCGACGAGCCCCGTCTCCTGGAGGTCATCGAGCACCCGCGAGAGCGTCCGGGAGTTCGCGTCCGTCGAGCGCTTGAGTTCGTTGAACCGCTTTTCGCCGTCCTGGAGGTCGTGCAACACCAGCAACCGCCACTTCGATCCGATCTGCTCCATCGACGCGACGACCGGACACGGTGAATCGACCTGTTCTCGGGCGTTCGACATACCCGGCGTACGCCCCGCTGAAATAAATACCATCCTGTGGGCCGCCCGGATATCCGTAGAGACCGCCGGAGACAACACACCCAAGCCGCTTCCGCCCCTACGCCGGAGCATGTACACCGGACGGACGGAGAAACCCTGCTGTCTCTGTGGGAACCCGGAGACGGCCCACCGGATCGACATCCCGCCGCGGGCGATCCAGCTTCTGAAACACGCCGGGCCCATCGCCTGGCGCGACATCGAAGGCGAGGTCTCGCTGTACTTCTGTGCTGACGATTGGGAAACCGTCCGCGAACTCGTCCTCGAGACGGCGATGAGCCCGCTGTCGCGGTGTAACGCCGGACGGGCCTCTTTCGTCCTTCGGGAGGACTTCGAGGCGCTTTTGAACGCGAACCGGGCGGAGCCGGACCAACGGCCGCTCGAGCGAACGCTTCTGACCGAGGCCGCCGAGACTCTCGAACGATACGAGGACGGGGATCGGATGATCGAGGAACGCGACCTCGTTGAAGCGAGAGTCGTCAGGTGGGCGATGGAGGACCTCGACGCCGAATCCTCGGCCGTCTCAGCCGACGACTGAGGCGGAACGGTACGGGCGGGATGCGGCCCTCGTGGCCATCCGCCGCCCGCGATCGGGATCGGGAATCAAACACGGTTTGTAGGGTCCCTCCCCCAGTAGACGTATGGATGCGTCCACGGACGATTTCGAGTTGACCGCGCCGGAACTAACGGCAGACGACCTCCTCGTGCTCGAGGACCCGCGATTCGGGCCGGATACCGTTGCCGTCGTGACCGGGGCTGCCTCGGGAATCGGCCGGGCGACGGCGGTCGCGCTCGCGGCGAACGGGCTCACCGTCGTCGGGGCCGACGTCGACGAGGCGGGGCTCGACGGGACGGTCGAAATCGCGGACGACCTCGGTGTCGACGGGGAGATCCGCCCCACACCGACGGACCTCCTCGACGACAGCGACATCGAATCGATGGTCGAGACCGCCGCGAATCTCGGCGACCTCCGGTACGTCGCCAACATCGCCGGGATGCAACACATCGCGTCGATCCCCGAGTTCCCGCCGGAAAAGTACGACCTTCTGTTGGACGTGATGCTTCGAGCCCCGTTCATGACGGCCAAACACGCCATGTCACACATCCGGAACACCGACGACGGCGTCGGGGCGATCGCGAACATGTCCTCGATCCACGGCCGCTACGCGACGCAGGATAAAGCCGCGTACATCACCGCGAAACACGGGCTCACAGGATTGACACGGGCGATCGCCGCCGAGGGTGAGGGGACCCTCCGGGGCTTTTCGATCAGCGCCGGCTACGTGCTGACGCCGCTCATGCTGAACCAGATCGAGGACACCGCCGCAGAGCGCGGGATCAGCGAACGCGAGGTCATCGAGGACGTCATGCTCGGACAGGCGAGAACGAAGGAGATGATGACGCCCGCCGAGGTCGCGAACCTCTTCGTGTTCGGCCTTTCGAGCCACGGCGCGCACCTCAACGGGGGCGACATGCTGTGGGACGGTGGGTTCACGCTGACGTACGAGTAGCGAGACCGGCGCGTCGGCTCACGCTTCGACGAGTTCGTCCATGTACTTCTCGTTGAAAATCCACTCGCCGTTCTCGTCTTTGATCATGTACTCGCCGTAGTACGGCACGCGTTCGTCGACGGTTTCGCGGAACGCCTCCCGTATCTCGGGTTTCGACATCTCGCCCATGCTCTTGAGGTCGTCGTTGCGGTTGAGACAGCCTTTGAGATAGCCCTCGTGCGTAACCCGGACCCGGTGGCAGTTCGCACAGAAGTCCGCGTTGCCGACCGGATCGACGATCTCGACCATCCCTCCGGGGAGGTCCGGATCGTCCTCGCCGACGAAGTACCGACGGCGGCCGTGCATCTCGCGGCGCTCGATGCGGTCGGCCTGTTCCTCCAGCCAGCCGTGAACGCGGTCGATCTCGACGGCCCACTCCGGGCGCCCCGCGAGCTCGGGCATGTACTCGATGAGCTGAAGCTGCAACCCTTCGTTTTCGGCGACGTGGTCGACCATCTCCGGGACGTACCCGGCGGTGTGTTCGAAGACGACCATGTTGAGCTTGACCGGATCGAGCCCGGCTTCGAGGGCGGCGTCGATACCCGCCATCACCTCGTCGTAGGCGGTGCTCTTCGTGACTTCCTGGAAGGCTTCCGGCGAGAGCGCGTCCTGTGAGACGTTGACCCGTTCGAGGCCCGCGTCGACGAGCGCCTCCGCGCGCTCCGGCAGAAAGGTCCCGTTGGTCGTCAGCGAAGTGTCGATACCCTCCGGCGTTCGGCGGATGATCTCCTCGAGATCGTCGCGCAACATCGGCTCCCCGCCGGTGAACTTCGCCTTCCCGATCTCGAACTCGGCTGCGACCTCCAGAAACCGGACGACGTCGTCGGTCGACATCTCGTCGTCGGCCGGTTCCATCGGGCCGCGGGTGTCACCGAGCCCCTCGTTGTGGCAGTAGACACAGTCGAAGTTACACCGGTCGGTGAGCGAGATCCTGACACCGGTCGTCTCGCGGCCGAATCCGTCCTCGAGCATACTGCGTCCTTTTCGTACGGGTGCTTAAAATCGACGCCACAGTTGGGGTGGATGAAACCCATTTTGATTACGCCCGTTGGCCGACGTCCGGTCATAATCCTTATCGGCGCTTGCGGACCTACCGGAGGTATGGATAAAAACGACGTTCTCGATCGCCTCTCGGAGATGGAGGACCCCGCACTCGGCGAGGACATCGTCTCGCTCGGGCTGGTCAACGAGGTACGCGTCGACCAGGGGACGAGCACGATCGCGGTCGATCTGGCGCTCGGTGCGCCGTACTCCCCCAGTGAGACGGCGCTCGCCGGGCGGGTCCGCGATGCGTTCTCCGACACCGGCTACGATGTCGAGCTCTCGGCGAGCATCGACAGCGGCCTCTCGAGTAGTGAGCAGATCCTCCCCGACGTCGGGAACATCATTGCGGTCGCGTCCGGAAAAGGCGGCGTCGGGAAGTCGACGGTCGCCGTGAACCTCGCCGCCGGGCTCTCGGATCTGGGCGCCCGCGTCGGTCTGTTCGACGCCGACGTGTACGGCCCGAACGTCCCGCGGATGGTCGAATCCGACGCCCAGCCCAAAGCGACCCGCCAGGAGACGATCGTCCCGCCGGAAAAGTACGGAATGAAGCTCATGAGCATGGACTTTCTCGTCGGCGAGGACGACCCGGTCATCTGGCGGGGGCCGATGGTTCATAAAGTGTTGACCCAGCTGTGGGAGGACGTCGAGTGGGGGGCCCTCGATTATATGATCGTGGATCTTCCGCCGGGAACCGGCGACACACAGCTCACGCTGCTTCAGTCGGTTCCCGTCTCGGGTGCGGTCATCGTCACGACCCCACAGGACGTTGCCCTCGACGACGCCCGGAAGGGCCTCCGGATGTTTGGCGAACACGACACGCCCGTGTTGGGCATCGTCGAGAACATGTCCGGGTTCGTCTGCCCGGATTGTGGCGGCACCCACGATATCTTCGGCAGCGGCGGCGGCGAGGAGTTCGCCGAAGACGTCGACATGCCGTTTCTGGGCACACTCCCGCTGGACCCGGCCGTCCGCGAGGGCGGTGACACCGGTCGGCCGATCGTTCTGGGGGACGACAACGAGACCGCCGAAGCGTTCCGGGCGTTCACGAAAAAGACGGCAGACATGCAGGGGATCGTCCGTCGTCGGCAGGTCGTCGACCGAAACTGAGCGACGACGGGGGCGATCGGGTGACCGGCGCGGCGCTGTGTGGTCCGACGTCGATCGGTAACGACTTGCCGCTCTCCGAACCAGACGGCGTATGGTGTTCTCCGAGCGGCTTCATCCCGATCTCGTCGCCGGTATCCGTGCGGCGGGACCGATCGTCGTCGGCATCGTTCCGTTCGCGCTGATCACCGGCATCACCGCCGCCGGTGCCGGCCTGACGGTCGGGGAGATAGTCGGGATGTCGCTCGTCGTGTTCGCGGGCGCATCGCAACTTGCCGCGATCGACCTCATCGGTTCGAACGCTCCGTTCGCTGTCGTCGTCGCGACTGCGGTCGTCATCAACGTCCGTATGGTGATGTACTCGGCGTCGATCGCGCCGTATCTGCAGACGTACACGCTCCGGGTCCGTGGGCTGGCGGCCTACGTGCTGACCGATCAGGCGTACGCGGTGTCGATCGCCGAATACGAGACGGACGACCGGCGGGATCGGATCAGATACTACCTCGGGATCGCCCTGACGCTTTGGGTCATCTGGCAGGTCGGCACGGTGGTCGGTGCGGTTCTCGGTGCGCGCGTCCCGGAGGTGCTCGGGCTGGACTTTGCCCTCCCGTTGGTGTTTCTCGCGCTGTTGGTCCCGGCGATGAAAGACGCCGGAACGACGACTGCCGGGATCGTCTCCGGTGGCGTCGCCCTCGTCGTTGCGACGGTCGGCGTCCCGCTCAACCTCGATTTACCCATCGCCGCGGTCGTCGGCGTCTTCGCTGGGTTGGCCGTCGACGCCTGGAGGGACGATGACTGAGTGGTCACACGCCGCCATCTGGGCCGCGATCGTGGTCATCGGGATCTGTACGTTCGCGATCCGGTTCTCGTTTATATATCTCTTCGGGCGAATCGAGTCGGTTCCGGCGCGGCTTCGGCACGTCCTTCGGTACGTCCCCGCCGCTGTCCTCGCGGCGTTGGTCGTTCCGTCCGTGATTACGGTGGGGCCGACGGTCACGGGGACGCTTTTCAGCGATCGGATCATCGCCGGCGCGGTCGCCGCGATCGTCGCTTGGCGCACCGAGGACGTCCTCTTTACCATCGTCGCGGGCATGGGGTCGCTTTGGCTCATCCGGTTCGGGCCGGTGCTCCTCGGGTAGGTTCGGCGGCCCGAGGGTGGATCTACCACGGTGGCCGGTGTTTCGTGCGGTTTAAGTACCGGGGTCGGGTATCGACGGTTGCAATAGATGCAGGGGTAGCGACCCCGAGTCCGGAAGGGCGACGATACACGCACGCGAGTCGTGGTAGCCAAGCATGGCCCAAGGCGCAGGGTTGCTAACTCTGTGGCGCAAGCCTCCGGGGTTCAAATCCCCGCCACGACGCTAACACAACCACACATGAGCACGGAAGAACCAGACGCGGACGAGGAAGACGAAGACATCCAGTACTTCGTCCGCATCGGACAGACCGACCTCGACGGAACGAAAAGCGTCGAGCGGGCGTTGACCGACATGAACGGCGTCGGTCGTCGCGTCGCTCGCATCATCGCTGAAAAGGCAGACGTCGACCGCCGTGACGTGATCGGCGCACTCGACGAAGAGAAGATCGACGAGATCGTCGACCTCGTTCAGGGGTACGCCGACGAGGTCCCCGAGTGGCTCACGAACCACCAGCGGGACTTCTTCACCGGCGAGACGACCCACGAGGTCGGCAACGACCTCGACATGAGCCGCCGGCAGGATATCAACCGGATGAAGATGGTCGACACCTACCGCGGCGTCCGGCACAAACGCGGCCAGAAGGTCCGCGGACAGCGAACCAAATCCACCGGCCGGACCGAAGGGACGATCGGCGTCAACGTCGAGGCGATCAAGGAAGAACAGGCCGAGGAAGCGGCCACTGAGGAGTAACAATGGCGCTTGGAAACAACACCAAATTCTACGAGACACCGAACCACCCCTTCCAGGGCGAGCGGATCGCCGCGGAGGGCGATCTGGTCTCGCGGTACGGCCTCTCGAACAAGGAGGAACTGTGGCGCGCACAGTCCGAACTGCGGGACTACCGCCGCGAGGCCCGCCGACTCATCGGCGAGGCCCAGGGTGACACCGACGCCGCCGAAGAGGCCGGAAGCGAGTTTCTGGCCCGTCTGAAACGGATCGGCGTCCTCGACGACGGCGACAGCCTCGACGACGTGTTGTCGCTCGACGAGACGGACATCCTCGAACGACGCCTCCAGACGGTCGCCTACCGGAACGGGCTGGGCAACACGCCGAAGCAGGCCCGACAGTTCATCGTCCACGGACACGTCACCGTCGACGGCGCACGCGTCGGCTCCCCGTCTACGAAGGTCGACGTCGCCGACGAGGATCTCCTCGAGTTCGACGAGACCAGCCCGCTTGCGGACGACCTCCATCCCGAACGCGCGGAGGGACAATAACGATGGCAGACGACAAAACCTGGGGCATAGCGCACGTGTATGCCTCGTTCAACAACACGATAATCACCGTAACGGACGTGACCGGCGCCGAGACGATAGTCAAGTCGTCCGGCGGAACGGTCGTGAAACAGAACCGCGACGAGGCGTCGCCGTACGCGGCCATGCAGATGGCCGAGGTCGTCGCCGAGGACGTCCAAGACGCCGGCATCGACGGCGTCCACGTCCGCGTTCGCGGTCCCGGCGGCAACCAACAGAAGAACCCCGGCCCCGGCGCGCAGGCGACGATCCGCGCGCTGGCCCGAGCCGGGCTCGAGATCGGCCGTATCGAGGACGTCACACCCACCCCGCACGACGGTACTCGCGCCCCGAAGAACGCCGGATTCTAACATGTCCGGCCAGTACGACGTAACGTTCATCGAGCGCGACGAACGGAGCGCGACGTTCCTCGTCCGGGGGATCTCACCCGCGTTCGCGAACGGGATCCGCCGGGCGATGATCGCCGACGTGCCGACCCTCTCGGTCGACACGGTTCGCGTGATCGAGAACTCGTCGGTGATGTTCGACGAGCAGATCGCGCTCCGGCTCGGTCTGATACCGCTGACCACGCCGGACGACTACCGGCCCGAGGACATCGTCACGCTGGCGATCGACGTCGAGGGGCCGGCGACGGCGTATTCGGGGGATCTCGTTTCCAGCGACGGCAAGGTCCAACCGGCGGAACAGAACGTCCCGATCATCGATCTCAAGGAGGGCCAGCGGCTCGAACTGGAGGCCGACGCCAAACTGGGTCGCGGCAAGGACCACGCCAAACACCAAGGCGGCGTCGCGGTCGGATATCGACACCTCCAGCGCGTCGAACCCGGCGCGGAGAAAGGCGAGTTCGAGGATGCGGAGCCACGGATCATCCGCGGCGTCATCGAGGACGACGGCGAGTTGATCGAGGCGTCGTCGTTCGACAACGACCTCAGCCAGCGATACCCCGGACGCGAAGTCACCGTCGAGGACGTCCCGAACGCGTTCGTCTTCGACGTCGACACCGATGGGTCGATGCCCGTCGACGAACTCGTCCTGAAGGCGGTCGAATCGCTTCGGGCGCGTGCCGACGAACTCGAAGACGCGGTCCAACTGTAACACGAATGATTCCCCACACCCCATCCACGACGGTCGATCGAGGATCGAGCGGCGGGACCGCCGCGCGTTCGCTCTCTCGGACGACCGAAAGGGGCTTCAGTGGGGGCCGAAAACACACCACTGCGAGCAGGGATAGCCAAGTCAGGCCAACGGCGCAGCGTTCAGGGCGCTGTCCTGT
>CAZOFL010000016.1:0-23574 GCA_964579035.1 uncultured Natronomonas sp.
CAAGACGTAGTTCTTGTGTGAACGACTCTGGATGGTTCCTCCGTGGTAGTTGGATAGAGAGATTTGAATTCTGGCGGTAGAGATGTCTCTCACGGTGATTTGAGTTCTCGTCCACCCAGCACCGACTGCAACTGTTCTGGTGGATCGAGACCACGCCGTTGCCACGTTGCTAACATCGTTGTGATTGTCTCGTGGATCCTAACGCCTTCGTCTGATCTGAGAGTACGGAAGATCTTCCTCATCACCACCTGTTCGCGCAGAGCGCGCTCTGCGCGATTGTTCGTTGACTCTACCTCTGGCTCTGTCACGAACGTCAGCCAGTGACCTAACCCCTTTCTGAGCTTCTCTACCAACTCGTTGACCTCTTTCGTAGCGTACTCCTCCCGAGTGAGCCCTTCTAAATGCAGCATCGCCTCCGCCCGCTTCTCCTTGCGGGCGGAGGCTGATGGATTACCCTCGTCAAAGTCCGTCAAATCATCGTGGAGTTCGTGCAGTTCCTCACACAACCGCTCTGCTTCCTCGTACCGATCAGCTACAAATTCCGCCTCTCGCAACAAATGCGCCCAGCACCGCTGAAGCTTTGGATGATACGCCGGGTAAGCAGACCAGCCGTCACAACCGAGCGTTGCGTCCTCGGCGAATTCCTCGCCGAGGACATCTTTCAATACCTGACTGCCTCGGCTCTGATCAACCGTATACAGCACTTCGTTCTCGGTTACGAACGTCCAGACCCAGTGTTGGTCACCATCAACAGGGTACCCAGTTTCATCGACGTAGATCACGTCGCTCTCTCGCACACTTTCTTTGACCTCTTCATACGCGGGTCGCAATCGGTCTGCGACCCGCTTATTCAGGTTGTAGATGGTTCGGTGAGAGACTGGTTCATCGAACTTCCAGTCGAAGAGTTCTGCCTGCTTTCGGTTGGGAAGCCGTTCGTGGAACCGTCCAAGGGCGGTTTGGGCCATGATGTTTGGCCCAAACCGCCCGGTCTGAGGGCAGTCCGGATGCTCGGCGACGATTTCGTTTCCGCAGGAACACTCGTGTTGACCGAGCTTGTACTCAACAACGGTTGTTGGAACCGGGAGCGGAATATCGATGGCAATCTGGGAAACGTAGTCATCTGGATCGGTAAGAACACGATCGCAGTCGGGACAGTAGCCTTCGTCAACGTGGAGAGTTTCCTCTGGCTCTGGCGGTGTTCTGGTTGTTCCTTCGTGACCCTCGTCACGTCCAGGTGACGAGTCACTGGCGGCGTCGTCGCCGCCAGCTGACTCTTTTTCGTCACCGTCGCTGTCTTCGTCATTGCTGTCTGGGGAGTTGTTTCCCCCTGACTCACCAGCACCACCCTGTTTGCTGGATGGCGTATGCGCGTTTTTGTACCGCTTGAGTTCTGATTCGAGCTCTTCGATCCGCTCCTGTTGTGCAGCAAGTTGCTGGCGAAGCCACTGATTTTCGGCGCGGAGTGCTATGAGCTCTTGGCGACGAGCTGTCTTACTATCGATACGGATCGCCGAATCTACCGATTTCGGCGATCCACCTGTCCCAAGCGACACGCTTGGTTCGGCCAATGTAATCAAACAACGAATCAGTAACGAAATCCTTCAACTCGCTATCCAACTACAAACCGCGCTCAGCCGAGACGTGAAGTATGACACACGATCGAACGACGGATCGGCGACAGTACCTGACCGCACTGGGAGCCGGGAGTGCGGCGGCGCTCGCCGGGTGTCTCGGCGGCAACGGCGACGGGAACGGCGGCAACGGGAACGGAAACGGCGACGACGGGAACGGCGGCGACGACGGCGAGTCCGAGACGATCCTCATCGGCTCCGATATCCCCTACCGGCCGTTCGAGTACCGGAACGAGGCGGGGGACCTCGTGGGCTTCGACGTCGAGATCGCGGAGGCCGTGTTCGCCGGTGAACTCGGACTCGATTACGAGTTCCAGGAGACCGGCTTCGACGGGATCATCGCCTCGCTGAACAACGCCAACTTCCGGATTATCATGAGCGCGATGACGATAACGGAGGATCGGGCCGAGCGGGTCGATTTCTCCGATCCGTACTACACCGCCTATCAGTCGGTGCTGATATTGGAGAACGGCGATATCGGTTCACGCGAGGACCTCCGCGGCGAGGCTGTCGCCGTACAGCGAGGAACGACCGGTGAAATAGCCGCCGAGGATCTTCAAGAGGAGTTCGACGGCGATCTCGAAATACAGAGCTACGATCAGGTTACGGGTGCCTTCGACGCCCTGTTGAACAACCAGGTTTCGGCGGTGATCAGCGACGACACGCCGAACGCGGAGTTCGCCGCCGAGAACGACGGCGTGACGCTCCTGCAGGGCGACGGGGTAGCCGCCGAGGAAGGGGAAGACGCGCCGGATTTCCTCGCACTGAGCGTCGAACAGTACGGCATCGCCTTCCGGCAGGACGACGACGAGTTCCGCGAGGATGTCAACGAGGCGCTCGCCGCGATCCGCGAGGACGGCACGTACGACGAGATTTACGACGAGTACTTCGGTGCCTGATCGCGGCCACCAAACGAGCCACCGCAACGTATAGATATGGCGACACAGACAGACACAGACCCCGGAACCGGCGGCCTGATGATGCGCGATCGGTTCGTCAAGCGGATCGGGGAGCTGGCCGCCGGCGGCTTTCTGCTTGCGATCGGCGGCCTCCTCGTGTGGATCCTCTCGACGCAGGTCGATTTCAGGCTTCTCACGTCGACGCTTATCGCCCGCCGGTTCGCCGAGGCGTTCGTTCTGGTTCTTCAGATCGTTATCGTATCGAGTCTGCTGTCGGTGACGCTCGGTGTGTTCGTGGGGCTCGGTCGGATCTCGACGTCGGCGATCACCGGCCGGATCGCGAAGGGGTACGTCGAGTTCTTCCGCGGAACGCCGCTTCTGTTCCAGCTGTTCGTCATCTTCTTCGGCATCCCGCGACTGTGGGCGACGGGGGAGTTCCCGTTTCAGAACTGGGCGGTTCCGGCCGCGGTGATCGGGCTAACGCTGAACCACGCCGCCTACGTCGGCGAGGCGATACGCGGCGGGATCAGTGCCGTCCCCGACGGACAGATGGAGGCCGCCCGTTCGCTCGGCATGTCTCGGGTGATGGCGCTCCGTGAGGTCGTGTTACCGCAGGCGTGGCGGAACGCCCTGGCCGCCATCGGCAACGATCAGATCATCCTCGTCAAGGACACCTCGCTTTTGACGGTTATCGCGGTGCCGGAGATCATGAGCGTCTTCCGGAACATAAACAGCAACCAACTCGATCCGTGGACGCCGCTGGTGTGGGTCTGTCTGCTGTATCTCGCGATCACGATGTCGATGAGCCAACTCGTCAAGGGCCTCGAGCGGCGCTCCGATTGGGGGTCCGAAAGCGGGATGCTCGGGCGGCTTTCAGGGATCACGTCCCGGGCTGGCGGCCCCAAAGGGGGTGAGGAGTGAATGCCCGACCCGCTCGTCGAGTTCGACGGCGTCGACAAATTCTTCGGGGATATTCACGTCCTGAAGGGGATCGATCTCGCCATCGAGGAGCGTGACGTGGTCGTCGTTATCGGGCCTTCGGGATCCGGGAAATCGACGCTGCTTCGGTGTACGAACCGCCTCGAAGGGATCCGAAACGGTGACATTCGTCTCGACGGCCGGTCCGTGCTCGCGGCCGACGTAAACGAGGTTCGCCAGCAGATCGGGATGGTGTTTCAGTCGTTCAACCTCTTTCCGCACAAGAGCGCGCTCGGGAACGTCTCGCTCGGACCCCGGAAGATACAGAGACTCTCGGAGGCGGCCGCCGAGGAACGGGCGCACGAACTCCTCGAACGCGTCGGCCTCGGCGACCAGGTCGACTCGTATCCCGGCGCGCTGTCGGGCGGGCAGAAACAGCGGGTGGCGATCGCTCGCGCGCTCGCGATGGAACCGAAAGTGATGCTCTTCGACGAGGTCACGAGCGCGCTCGACCCGGAACTGGTCGGGGAGGTTCTCGACGTGATCGAAGACCTCGCGGCCGACGGGATGACGATGGTGCTCGTGACCCACGAGATGGGGTTCGCACGCGAGGTCGGCGATCGGATCGTGCTCATGGCCGAGGGGCGGGTCGTCGAGGAGAGCGAGAGCACGGCGTTCTTCGAGGGGCCGGAGACCGAACGCGGCCGGCAGTTCCTCTCGCGGCTGTTATAAAACCTCGGGGAGACGACGGGTCGATCCCGTCTCGGCGGTGTCACGCCGAGATCGGGGGCGTCGGACCCCGGCGGGGGAGCCTCCGTAGGTGGCCGCCGGCCGATCCCTCTCGGAGGGTCGAACACGTAGATCACATGAAATCCGAGAGGCCGGATTGCCCGTCGTCGTCGGCCGCGTCCGCCGTGTCGTCGGCTTCCTCGGATGGGTCGTCGCTCCCGGAATCGTCGGCCGTGTCGTCGCCACCGACCCCGCCGAACGAGGCGAGCGTCCCCTCGTCGTCCCCACCGTCATCGGCCACCGTCTCGACCGCCGCAAACGCCCCACCCGAGTGTTCGACGGTTTCGGCCTCGAGTCGTTCCTCGGCTTCCTCGACGATTCCCTGCACCTTGTTCGTCGTCTTTCCGGAGCCGGTAACGAAGGCGACGTGTTCGGCGTCGAGATCGTAGCGAGCGGTCATCCGGACGGTCAACTCCCGGTTCCGGCAGTGGTGAGTCATCGCCGCGAGATACGGCATAATCTCGCGTCTGGCGGTCGCCGTCGAGACGTCGGCCGCCTCGGCGATCCGCTCGGCGACGTAATCGCGGGTCGAGTCCCGGGTCGAACGGTAGGGTGCGCCGCCGTATCTGGTCCACCCGCCGCGGTCGCTTCGCCTGACGGCGGCGACACCCGCAGCGACGTTATCGGTCGCGTAGCGCCAGTAGCTGTAGTTTTGTGTCGCCCGAACGCGACCGAGCCACACGTCGGCGTTCGCGAGGTGGTCGTAGGCGTCGGCCAACTCGCCGCCGTCGTACACCTTCGGGACCTTGTCCTCGATCCACAACAGCAGATCGTCGGGCGTCTCGTCGACGGCGTAGGCCGTTCGGAGCGCTTCCTCTGCGGACTGTTCTTTCAGCACGGCGTCGAGGAACGAAAAGATACCCTCGGTCCGGTCGCGTTCGCCCTCGCTCCCCTCGGCGCGGATCTCTCCGTCCCGTTCCCGGGACTGGGTGTCCTTGATCGCACCGCGGAGATCGCCGCGGTTCGCCTCGGCGATCCTCTTGAGGACGGACTCGTCGAACTCGATACCCTCCTGTCTGCAGATGTCTCTAAGGACCGGAACGATCGAGCGCGCCGAGATGTCCCGGAACTCGATCTCGCGGCAGGCGCTCCGGAGCCCGGAGGACATCTCGTAGTAGTCGTTCGCGATCAGGACGATCGGCTGAGTCGCGTTCTTGACGAGTCGCGTCATCGCGGCCGCGCCGCCGCGGTCCTTGTGCTGGTGGAGGTTGTCGGCCTCGTCGAGGATGATCAACTGTCGGTCGCCGCCGAGCGTCGAGTTCGACGCCGCCCGTCCCGCGAACCGTTCGATCTCGTCGGCCGTCCGGGCGTCGGAGGCGTTCATCTCGAGGATCGGCCACCCCATGTCGTTGGCCAGGGCGTGGGCCGCCGAGGTCTTGCCGACGCCCGGCGAGCCGTAGATGACGACCGCCTCGCCGTGATCGCCCCAGGTGTCGGCCCACTCCTTCAGCGCGTCGCGGGCCTTGTCGTTGCCCCGGACCTCCGACAGCGTCGTCGGGCGGTACCGTTCCGTCCAGTCGCTCATTGTCGGCGAAACGCGCGAGACGCGTTTAGTGGTTGCGGAGCACCGCCGTTCTTCGACGGTCGGTCGGTTCGGGACATCCCCGGGCACCGATGCCGGGGCGATTCGATCGGCGGCGATAGACGGCGGCTTCGGGCAATATAAACCCCGTGTCCCCGAACGCATCGCCGTGCGTGTCCTCCATTATCTGGAACTCGAATCCGGACTCCAGCGCAGCGGGATCGGGACCGCGGTCCGCCACCAGCGGGCGGCGCTGGCCGACTCGTCGGTCGGGCTGGTCACGTCGCCGTGGCGCGGCGGGAGCGCGGGGAGTGCGATGATTAAAAAGGCGGTCGGTGACCCGTTCTTCGGGACGTACGATCTGGCCCACTGCCATCTCGGCGGCCCGGGGACGATCGCCGTCTCCGAGCACGCCGACAGAAACGGGATTCCGCTGATACTGCACGCCCACGTTACTCGCGAGGACTTCGCCGGAAGCTTCCGGGGGTCGACGGCGATCGGGCCGGCGCTCGAACGGTATCTCCGGTGGCTGTACTCGCGGGCCGATCTGGTCCTCTGCCCTAGCGACCACACGAAATCCGTTCTGGAGTCGTACCCGGTGTCCGCGCCGATCCGGCAGATCACCAACGGCGTCGACGTAAACTCCCTCGCCGGATACGGGTCGCTTCGGGAGCGGTACCGCGACCGGTACGGACTCGACGGCCTCGTCGTCTTCGCGGTCGGCAACGTCTTCGAACGGAAGGGGGTGGAGACGTTCTGTGAGCTCGCGGCGGGGAGCGACCACGAGTTCGTCTGGTTCGGCCCTTACGACCGGGGGCCACACGCCGCCCCGGTCGTCCGGCAGCTGATCGAGAACCCCCCCGAAAACGTCACGTTCACCGGGTGGATCGACGACATCCGGGGCGCCTACGGCGCGGGGGACGTTTACCTGTTTCCGACGACCGCCGAAAACCAGGGGATCGCGGTGCTGGAGGCGATGGCCTGTGGGGCGGCCGTCGTGTTGCGCGATCTCCCGGTGTTCAGGGAGTTTTACACCGACGGGGAGGACTGCCTGCTGTGTGAGGACTTCGAGGCGTTCGAGGCGGCGCTCGACCGTCTCGCGGCGGATCCGGACCTTCGTCGCACCCTCGGTGAGAACGCGAAACGCACAGCACGGTCGCACGACCTCGATCGAGTCCGACGTGAACTGACGGCCGCCTACGCGGAGTGCCGCGACCGCGCCGACTCGGCCGAACACGCAACCCATTAAACCCCCGTCGTCGAACCGGACTCCATGCGGACCGTCGCGGCGTTTACCGACACGTACCTGCCGACGGTCAACGGGGTGAGCTACACCGTCCGGACGTGGCGCGACCGCTGGCGTCGACGCGGCGGCCGGATGGCCGTGGTGTACCCCGACGAAGCCGGGCATCCCCCCGGATCGGAGGAGTATCCGGTTCCGAGCGCCCCGTTTCCGTTCTACGATGGGTTTCGATTCGCCGTCCCGACGGTTCCCGACGAGGTCCGGGCGATCGAACCGGACGTGATCCACGCTCACACGCCGTTCGCGCTCGGGTTGGCGGGGCGGCGGCTCGCGGCCGACCTCGACGCCCCCCTCGTCGTCTCCTATCACACGCCGGCGGGCGAGTACGCCGGGTATATCAGCGACGCGTTCGCGTCCCAGATTCGCCGGATAGCGGACGGGTACGAACGGTGGTATGTCGACGCCGCCGACGCGGTCGTCGCTCCCTCGGAGACGGCCGCCGCGGCGGTCGGCGGCGTCGACGCACCGATCCACGTCGTCTCGAACGGCGTCGACACCGACCGGTTTCGCCCCGCAAGCGACCGAGACACGGAGGCGTTCGAGCGTCGTCACGAACTCCCGTCGGGGCCGCTCGTCGGTTACACCGGGCGCCACGGCCACGAAAAGCGCCTCGGGGACGTTCTCGCGGCGACCGCAGAGCTCGATGCCGGCGTCGTCATCGGGGGCGACGGCCCGGCGCGCCCGGAACTCGAGCGGCGGGCAACGGACCGTGACGACGTGGTCTTTCTCGGGTTTCTCCCCCGGAGGGAGCTCCCGGCGTTCTATTCGGCGCTCGACGCGTTCGTCTTTCCGAGCCCGGTCGAGACCCAGGGGCTGGTCGCGCTGGAGGCCATCGCCTGCGGCACGCCCGTGGTCGCCGCCGCGGCCGGCGCGTTGACCGAGACCGTGACCGACGGGGAAACCGGGTACCACTTCGAGGTCGGCAACGAGGACGCGTTCCGGGCGGCGATCGATCGGGCCCTCGCCGAGTCCGAACGACTGCCGACCCGGCTCGAAAAGCGGCGCCAACAGCTGTGTGTCGAGCATTCGGTCGACGAGTTGCGGGCCGTTTACGACGACGTGTGCGGTTAACAGCGGCGCTCACAGACGCGATCGATGATCCGCCCGGTGGAGAGGAGCTCTTCGCCCGCATCGGCGCCCCCCTCTCGGGCGGATGCCCTGACGACTTCACAGTCGATGCCGTTCTTCGCCAGGCTTTCGGCCAGCGTCCCCTCGTCGTGGTGTTGGTCGTGACCCAGCACGATCACGTCGGGGTCGATGTCGCGAATCGGGACGAAGAAGTCCTGCGTGTGCCCGAGTCGGGCGTCGTCGACCGGGTCCAGCGCGGCCACCATCTCGCGGCGCTGGCGATCGGGGACGACGGGCTTGGGTTTGTGGGTGACGTTTTCGGCGCGGGCGACGATGACATCGAGGCGATCGCCGTGGGACTTCGCGTCCCGCAGGTAGTGGATATGGCCGGGGTGGAGGATATCGAAGGTCCCCTGGGCGACGACGCGTCTCATCCGAGCTCCCGGTCGATGTCGGCCTGGGTGAAATCGAAGAACTGCTCGTCCGGAACGTCGACCGCCAGCACGTCGAGATCGGTCGGCTGGCCCTCGCGGTCGAAGGCCTGCCAGTCGGTTCGGCCGTAGGGTGCGCCGACGATGATGTGTATCTTCCCCTTGGTGAACGTCGCCAGATCCGCCTCGCTCGGACGCAACACTCCGTTCGGATGTGAGTGGATCGATCCGACGCTGTTGAGATCGTTCGGCATGTACGTCGGTTTGAACTCCGCGCTCGTCGGGTTTGTTTTCGTCCCCGGGGCGAGTAACACGTCGGTGATGACCGTCCCGTCGCGGTCGAGCCCGAGCTTCTGTGCGTCCTGTCCCCGGAGTTGCCCCATGTACTCGTTCGGATGGGAGTCCTCCGACGCCTGGAGTGCGAGTTGGAGGGCGTCGTCGGCGATGCCGATGATCTCGCTCGATCGGAACAGCGTCGGTTTCCAGAACGACCCGAGCAGACCCATACCGGAACGTCGGGCCGCCCGACAACTAAGCGTTCCGGGTCGGCCGGGCTCGCAGGCACTCGCAGTCGGATCCGGCCGGGAACCGGATACAACACCCTTAAAACTCGTCAGGACCCACGTTTTGGCAATGACTCAATCCGCTGCCGGCGACGCCGATCGGGACCCCACTACGGGAGTCGCGATGGATCTGGCTGCCGGCTGTACGATCGACGACATCGAGGAAGGGCAACTCTATCTCGCGACAGTGAACGGGGTCGTGGAGTACGGCGTCTTCGTCGACCTCTCGGAGCACGTGTCCGGGCTCGTCCACGAATCGAAACTGGATAACACCTACGAAGTGGGCGACGAGATCGTCGTCAGGCTCGTCGAAATACGCGAGAACGGCGACATCGGATTCGAAGAGGTCGCCGCCGACCCCGACGCCGTCGACCGGACGGACGTCGTCCACGGCGACAGGGTCGACATCGCGTACCTGTCCGACAGAACTGGCGAGTCGGTGTACGTCGAGGGCGACGTCGTCCAGATCAAACAGACCGCCGGACCGACCGTGTTCTCCGTCCGCGACGGCTCCGGGGTCGTCCCCTGCGCCGCCTTCGAGGAGGCCGGCGTTCGCGCCTACCCCGCGATCGGACTCGACGATACGGTCCGCGTCAGCGGAACGGTCGAAGCGCACGATGACGCCCCGCAACTCGAGGTCGAGACGCTGACGCGGCTCCGAGGTGAGGAGAAATCCGAAGTCGAGCAGCGAGTCGAGGCGGCCCTCGAACGGACTGCCGAGCCCGCCGATACCGAACCGCTCATCGAGTGGCCCGCGTTCGACGCCCTCCGTGAGGACCTCGCGTCGGTCGCCCGCCGGCTCCGAACCGCCGTTCTCAACGGTCGGCCGATCAGAGTTCGCCACCACGCCGACGGTGACGGGATGTGCGCCGCGTTGCCCGTCCAACTCGCCCTCGAGAACTTCATCGCCGACGTTCACGCCGATCCCGACGCACCGCGGCACCTGTTTAAACGGCTTCCTTCGAAAGCCCCGTACTACGAAATGGAGGACGTGACGCGGGACCTCAACTTCGCTCTCGAAGACGAGGCCCGCCACGGGCAGCGGCTGCCGCTTCTGTTCATGGTCGACAACGGATCCACGGAGGAGGACACGCCGGCCTACCGGGCGCTGGCCCAGTACGACATCCCGATCATCGCGGTCGACCACCACCACCCCGACCCCGACGCCGTCGGACCGCTGCTCGAAGCGCACGTCAACCCGTATCTCCACGGTGAGGACTACCGGATCACGACCGGGATGATGTGCGTCGAGTTGGCCCGCATGATCGACCCCTCGATCACCGAGGATCTCGAACACGTTCCGGCAGTTGCGGGGCTTGCCGATCGGTCGAAGGCCGACGCGATGGATGACTACCTCGATCTTGCCGCGTCGGCGGGCTACGAGCAATCAGAACTGGAGGACATCGTCGAGGCGCTCGACTACGCCGCCCACTGGCTCCGGTACAGTTCCGGGCCGAACCTCATCAGCGACGCGTTGGATCTCGACTGCGATGACGGGGAGCGTCACCGCGAACTCGTCGAGTTCCTCGCCTCGCGGGCCCGCCGCGACGTCGAGCGGCAACTCGAAGACGCCGAGCCCCACGTCGAACACGAACTGCTCGACAACGGTGCCCACCTCTATCGGCTCGACGTCGAGAACCACGCCCGGCGGTTCACCTATCCGGCCCCGGGGAAAACGACGGGCGAACTCCACGATCGGAAGGTTACCGAGACCGGTGATCCGGTCATCACGATCGGTGTCGGTCCCGATTTCACCGTCCTCCGCTCGGACGGCGTCCGTCTCGACATCCCGAACATGGTGACTGAGTTACAGGAGGAACTCCCGGGAGCGGGCGTCTCCGGTGGCGGCCACCTCGTCGTCGGCTCGATAAAGTTCGTCCCGGGCGCTCGAGAGCGCGTTCTGGAGGCACTCGTCGGGAAGATGGAGGCGGCGGAACTGGACGCTGAGCTCCGGAGCACCCTCCTCAGAGACGACGACTGAATCGGTCTGTCGTCTTTTTCCGGACGGGCCGTCGAATCGCTCACCACTGCCAGTCGGTCACCGTCCTGTTTCGGCCGACGAACTCGATCCGTCTGAGGGCCACGAGCGCAGCGCTGACGGCGGCTGCGGCGGCCGCCAGCAGTCCGATAGGCAACGCCGGGCCGTCGTCATCCCAATCGGACGCGAAGACGGACGCGTAGTAGTCGGCCGCCTCGGGGCTTTCGAGCGCGACAAGGACCTCCCGATTGTCTGATTTCGCCGATTGAACCCAGTTGAGGCTTCCGACGACGGCTGTGTCGTCGGCGACGATCCCCTTCGTGTGGATCTTGTCGTAGCCTTCGGCCGTGTCCACGCGGGCCTCGAGGTCCCAGCCCTCCGCGTCCGCGCGGCGGTTCAGCCACGCGACGACCTCCGTGTTCTCCTCGGCGACGTACCAGCTTCCGGCCAGGTGGATCCTAACCCGGGCCCCGCCCTCGGCGGCCCGAAGCGCCGCATCGAGGAGTTCGTTTTCCCGGCTATCGATGCGGACCTGCTGGATCAAGAGCCGCTCGTCGGCGGACTCGATCGTCGAGACCAGCTCCTCGGCGGCGTTGTCGGGCGCGACGAGGACGGTCGTCGATTCAACGTCAACCCGTTCGGGGCCGTGGCGGGGCTCGAACGAGCCGAGCGCGGGGTCGGCGTCGACGAAGTCGCGGCCCTCGCGATACGTCCTCCAGTCCGTCGCCGCCCGCCATGTCCGATCGGCGTCGTGGATCGAGGCCAAGGCGTCGGTAGCCGTCGAGTCCTCGAGGACGACGCTCCAACCACGGCTCGACATGCCGCCGGTTCCGGCCGGCTTGAAGTTCTCCGTCGAGACAAGCGCCCTCCCGTCGACGACTGCGTACTTCGGGTGGTGGTGTCGATACCGGGTGTGTGGGCCAGTCAGAAGCCGAACCTCGACACCGGCGGCGTCCAGTCGGTCGAGGTGGCTGGCCTGCCGTTCGCTGACACCCCCAACGGGTGCGCCGTCGAGAACGAGACGAACCGTAACACCCCGCTCCGACGCGGCCACCAGTGTGTCGGTGACTCGTTCGGAACTAAACGTATAACCCGCGAGAAGGATCCGATCGTCTGCCGCCCGGAGCGTGGCGACGGTCTTGTCGGGCGCGTCGGGAAGCACGAACGCCGTCGCGTCGCCGCCGTCGGTCCGGACCGGGGCGTGGCCGGTGGCTCCGACCGGCCGCCACTCGCCGGCTTCGAAATCGCGGATTTCGGATTCGGGGGCGGTTCGATAGCGTGCGCTCGCGACAGTTTCGTTGCCGGCGTGTAACGCTATTCGGTCACCGTCGTCGGCCAACAGCAACCGCCCGAACAGCGGTTCGACGGGGTGATCCGTATCGTTTCGCGCGTACTCGGGCTCTGTCGAAAACGCGACGGTTCCCTCGAGTGTCCGGTTGGGAAGTGCCGCGGTCGTCGTCCCGTCGGTGAGCGTCCACCCCGACGTGTCGGTCGGTTCGGCAAACCGGACGGTGACGAACTCCCCGGGATCGCCGCGTGCCACCGGGTTCGGATACGCTTCGACGAGGGTCGCGTTCGCCGGTTCCGGATCGACGGCCGACTCCGGGACGGTCGTCGAAACGGGGTGGGCTGCTGTCGCTCCCGTCGCAACCGCTCCACAGAGCAACGCGAGGGCGACCACGACCGTCACAGCGAGACGGGGGAACACACGGTGGCTGGTCCCGTACAGGTATAAAAAGGGTCGGGCGAAAGCCCCCTCCGGGGTCAGCCGGTGTTTTTCATGCCGGCCGCGATCCCTTTGACCGTCATACGGAGGGCACGTTCCTCAGCCTCGGACCGGTCTTCGCTGGCGAGAAGCCGCAGTTGGAGCAGATTTAACGGATCGACGTAGGGGTTCCGGCGGCGGAGGCTCTCGGAGAACCACCCAGAAAGGGGCAGCGAATCGCCCCCCGTTATCGTCGAGACCAGTTCGACGGCCCGCTCGTACTCCCCGCGGATCTCCGGAAAGATCCGTTCCCGAACCTCGTCGTCCGCGAGCGAGGCGTACTCGGTCGCGATCGTGAGGTCGGTCTTCGCGAGCGCCATCGCGGCGTTGTCGAGCATCGTCCCAAAAAACGGCCACGACTCGTACATCTGTTTAAGCGTCTCCATGTCGCCGCCGTCATCGAGATAGGCGTCGAGACCAGTCGCCAGCGAGTACCAGCCCGGAACGATACACCGCGCCTGCGTCCAGGCGAACACCCACGGGATCGCCCGCAGATCCTCGACGGTCCGTTCGTCGCTTCTGGAGGCGGGCCGTGACCCCAAGTTGAGGTTCTCGATCACCGGGATCGGTGTCGCCTGTTCGAAGAACTCGACGAACCCGTCGGTTTCCAACAGATCCCGATAGGCTTTCCTCGCGGCCGTCGCTCCGGTCTCCATCGCGTCGATCCACTCCTCTTCGACCGGCTCCGTCGGGCGTTCCATCGCGCGCGCTCCGGCTCGGAGCTGGGCGTTGAGCATCTGTTCGAGTTCGCGTTCGGCGATCACGGGGTTGGCGTACTTTTCGGCGATCGCCTCCCCCTGTTCGGTGAACTTCACCTCGCCGGTCACCGTTTCGTTGGGGAGCGCGAGCAACGCGTCGTTCATCGGCCCGCCACCCCGTGAGATCGACCCACCGCGGCCGTGAAACAGCCGCAACTCGACGCCGTGATCCGAGCAGATCGACGCGAGCCGCTTTTGATTCGTCTGCAGAGACCACTGTGCGGCGAAAAAGCCGTTCTCCTTACACGAGTCCGAGTAGCCCAACATGACTTCCTGAGTTCCACCGCGAGCATCGATAGCCGCGGCGTAAGCTTCGTTCTCGAACAGCGTCCCCATGATCCGGCGCGCACCCGAGAGAGCGTACTCGGTCTCCAAGAGCGGCACCACGTCAAGGCCGCTGTGGCCAGGGAGGTCGACGACGTCGACTTGATCCGCCAAGAACAACACCTCGAGGACGTGGCTCGGTTCCTCGCACATCGAGATGCAGTAGGTGTCGATCGCGTCGGTACCGTACTCCCGCTGCCAGTCGGCGAGTCGCTCGAACCGAGTAAGCACGCGGTCGGCGGTGTCGCCGAGGCCGTCGCGGTCGTCGAACTCGATAACGGGGTCGTCTTCCGCGATCGCGTCGGTCAGGAACTCGACCCGTTCGCTTTCGTCCATCGTCTTGTAGTCGATGCCCTGCCGGGCGAGCACTTCCTCTATCGTCGCGGTGTGGTTCTCCTGGTGGTCCCTGAGATCGAGGCTCGCGAGCGTGAATTCGAAGGTTCCGGCCTGCCGCCGGAGCGGGTCGACGTGGACGTCCGCGACGGTTTCGGCCCCGTTCGCCCGGAGGTCCGTCGCGATGGCCTCGAGGTCGGCGAGAAACCCTTCGATATCGTCGTACTCGCCGCGACGAACCGAGCCGATGCGGTCGAGCCGTTCGCGCATCAACCGCAACAGCTGTCGGTACGGTTCGTCGGGATACCGTTGCTCTGCCTCCGCCGCGACCGACGGAAGCGACGCCTCGTGAATCGATAGCCGATCGTCGACCTCCGCGCCGATCTTGATATGATCGGAATCCTGGCTCAACACGCCGGAGAGGCGTTTCAGTTCCTCGCGGTACTTTTCGACGACGACCGATCGTTGCCGGGACAGCGTCTCTGTCGTCACCTCGGGTGTCACATAGGGGTTCCCGTCCCGGTCGCTGCCGGCCCACGACCGGAACTCGAACAGTGCCGGGACGGAATCGCCGTCGAACGCGGATCTGGTTTCGAGGGCGGTTTCGAGCTCCTCGTAGACGTTGCCGACGACGTCGAAGAGGGTGTTCTCAAGGTACCACTGGACGTTCAGCGCCTCGTCGGTCGGCTCCGGTTGCCGCTGGCGGATCTGTGGGGTCTGCCAGAGGCTCGTTACCTCGGCTCTGAGCTCGCGGTCGACACGCCCGGCGTCGCGGTCGGTGAGAAGCCGCTCGTCGAGTGTTTCGAGCGAGCCGGCGACGGATCTGAGCTTCGCTTTCACCGTCTTCCGTCGGGCTTCCGTGGGGTGGGCCGTAAACGTCGGCTGGATGTACGTATCCTCGAGGATCGACTCGATCCGATCCGGGTCGTCGGCGAGGGAATCAATAGCCTCTTCGATCCCGTCGTCGGGAACGCCCGCCTGCGTCTGTTCGCGCAGCGCCCTGACCCGTTCGCGTTCCTCTGCGAGATTGATCAACTCGAAATACGCGGTGAAAGCGCGGGCGACGACGAGCTCCCGGTCCTCGTCGAGATCGTCGAAGTTGCTTCGGACCGATCCGATATCGCCGTCGCCGGCACGCCGGTCGATCGATCGATTGCGGAGCGTTTCAACGGTGTCGAAGGCCGCTTTCGATTCCTGTGCCTCGATCGTATCGCCAAGCATCGCTCCCAACTCGCGTATATCTCGCTGCAGACCACGACGGTAGAGTCGCATGCGTTCACGTTCCGGCGACGTGTACATAAATTACGGCATCAGTTCCCGCCTGCCACGACCGGTAAACAGCCGGAGTCAGGCGGTTGCGTCCCGCGCCCGCTCGGCCTCGAACTGGACAGTGTAGTCGCGGTCGTCGTCGTACTCGGCGGCGGCGGCCAGCGCGCGCTCAGTACCGATCCGAACGAGCGCCCACGCCGCGGACCCGCGGACCTCGTTCGCCTCCGTTTCGTCGGCGAGACGATCCGAAAGCGGGTCGATCGCGCGTGTGTCGCCAACGAGCCCCAAGGCCCGGGCGGCCGCCGACCGAACTGCCGGCTCCTCGTCGGCGAGGGCGTTTGCGATCCCCTGTGTCGTCTCCTCGCTTCCGATCTCGCCGAGCGCGCGGAGCGTCGCCTTCTGGAGCGGCGGGTTACCGCTGTCGACGAAGTCGACGAGCATGTCGACGGCGCGCTCGTCGCCGATCTTACCGAGCACCTCGATCGCCGGGACGTTCCGACGCTTCGCGAGCGCCTGGACGGGTTCGAGCGCCTCCTCGGGGCCGAGTCGTCGGAGCGCGTCGAGACATTTCGTCTCCATGAACTCCGAATCCAGGTGTTCGAGCGCCATGAGGATCCGTTCGGGGTCGTTTTCGGCCTCGGCGATTCTGACGACGCCGAGTTCCGGCGGGAAATCCTTGCGGTTTTCCGCGTTCAGGCGATCGTAGAACCCCTCCCGTGCGAACTGTTCGGCAATCTCGAGGTCGCTCCACTCCTCGGCGTCTTCGAGAGCCGAATCGAGGGTGTCGGCAGCCGTCAAGAGGGCGGCGATGGTGTCCGCGTCGTCGTCGGCATCGAGACGGCCATCAGCGGCCGTTTCGCCGACCGACTCGACCGCGCCGGCGAGGGCCTCCTCGTCCTCGCCCGCCGTGGAAAACTCGGTGTCGAGTTCAGCGCCCGCGGACTCGAGAAACGCCGAGACGGCCGCCGTGACCTCCGGTTCGCCGTCCCTCGTCCACCTGGTGTCTCGGATCACTCCGGCTGCGTCGGCGGCCGCGTCGGCGACGTCTTCGCCGTAGGGGCCGCGCTGCTCCTCGATTCCGTCACGGAGGTCGTCGATCCGGTCCGAAAGCGGTTCTTTCGGGTCCTCCGGCTCTTCGTCGTCGTCTTCGGGTTCCGGGACCGGGAACTCGGCCTCCGAGAGGTCCGCCTCGATCGAGTCAACCGACTCTTCGACGGCGTCCAGATCGCTCTCCGTCTCGGCGTCTTCCAGCCTCGCTTCGGTCTCGTCGAGTCGCGATTCGAGCGCATCGATACCGGCCCCCGGATCGTCCTCCCCGTCCGGTTCAGTGGCGGATTCCGACCCGGATTCGGGGGGAGCCTCGGACTCGGGAGCGGATTCGGGTGTCGATTCATCGCCGGCTTCGGAGTCGGCTTCCGGCTTCTCCTCGTCGGCGCTCTCGTCGTCCCCGTTGCTCATGCATCATCGTCCGCAAGAACGGGGCAAGAGCGTTTCCCTTCGTTGCCCGGGGAAACCGTTAATCTGAGTCCGTTTGGCCGCTTCAGTATACTTCGAGGTCGAGCCTCCGGCCTCACGTCGTGCGGGATCGAAGCTCCCACGCTGCCCTCAACGAGCGAGCCCGTCGGGGCGAGCAAAGTAGGGTGAGGTCGTTACCGTTGAGTACCCGACCCACCGGAACGCAACCCCGAGACGAAACTACAAAGACGCACCCCGCGGACGGGGGAGTATGAAAGCGACCGCGAAGGCCCACCCGATCCAGGGGTTGATCAAATACCACGGGATGCGCGACGAGAAACTCCGGCTTCCGTACCACGATTCGATCTCCGTCTGTACCGCACCGAGTCACTCGAAAACGACGGCCGAGTTCGACCCCGATCTGTCGGCGGATCTCTACGCCATCGACGGCGAGGAAATCGAGGGTCGCGGCCGGGAGCGGATCGAAAGTGTCGTCGACCACGTTCGGGAACTCGCGGGAATCGACCACAGAGTCCGTTTCGAGTCGGTGAACGACTTCCCGACGAACATCGGGTTCGGGTCCTCCTCGTCGGGGTTTGCGGCGGCCGCCGTCGCGTTGGCCGAGGCGGCGGGACTCGATATGACGCTGCCGGAGATTTCGACGGTCGCCCGTCGGGGGTCTTCGTCCGCTGCCCGGGCTGTCACGGGCGCGTTCTCGCATCTCCGGACCGGCCTCGACGACGAGGACTGCCGCTCCGAGCGAATCGAGACCGGTCTCGGGGACGACCTCCGGATCGTGGCCGCGGAGATTCCGGCGTTCAAACACACCGAAGAAGCCCACAAGGAGGCCGCCGAAAGCCACATGTTCGAGGCCCGGATGGCACATATCCACGAGCAGATCGCGACGATGCGACACGCCCTCCGGGAGGACGATTTCGATCGGGCGTTCGAACTCGCCGAACACGATTCGCTGTCGCTTGCTGCGACGACGATGACCGGGCCGTCCGGGTGGGTGTACTGGCAACCCGAGACGCTCTCGGTGTTCGAGACTGTTCGGAACCTCCGCGAGGACGGCGTTCCGGTGTACTTCTCGACGGACACCGGCGCGTCGGTGTACGTCAACACGACCGACGGATACGTCGACCGCGTCGAGGGTGCGATCGCGGACCTCGGCGTCGGAACGCGGGTCTGGGAGGTCGGCGGCCCGGCGGAACGGCTCCCCGAAAGTGACGCCCTGTTTTGAGCGGTAGGGAAGCAGGTTTCGGGCGCCGTCGGGCAAACACGGTGATGGGTTCCGGGATGCGGGGGCTTAATTACTGACGGCCGGACATTCCGGTGTGGCATCGAGCGTCCTTCCGATAATCGCTGGGATATTGGTTCTCGGGATCGGGGCACAACTCGTCGCTCGCCGGCTCAAGGTCCCGAGCGTACTGTTTCTCATTTTCATCGGCCTCATACTGGGCGAGTCCGCCCTCGGGATAATCACCTTCGAAACCTTTGGCGAGGGACTCAGCATCGTCGTCGGGCTAAGCGTCTCGATCATCGTCTTCGATGGGGCGTTCGACCTCCGGCTCGACCGGCTCAGGGAAGCGCCCCGATCGACGATTCGGCTCGTCACGGTCGGGGCGGTCCTCACGTTTTTCGGCACGGCGCTTGCGGTCCGGCTCATCGTCGGGGCGGAGTGGCCAACGGCGCTGCTCGTCGGCGCGTTGCTCGTCGCGACCGGCCCGACCGTCATCACGCCGATTCTCGAGGTGGTTCGCGTCCGCGAACACGTCGCATCCTTGCTGGAGAGCGAAGGTATTATAAACGACGTGACGGCCGCTATCGGAGCCGTCGTCGTGTTCGACGTGTTGGTCACCGGCGACGGCGGACTCGCCGAGAGCCTCGTCGCCTTCGGCGTCCGGTTCGGACTCGGTGTGACGGCGGGTCTCGCGATCGCCGGGCTCGTTTACTGGGTGTTGCGGGCCGACATCACGCCCGAGAGCGCCCCGCAGGCGTCGCGGTTCCTCCTGCTCGTCGCCGCAGTCGGCTCCTACGGTGCTGCGGAAGCGTTCGCCGCAGAGGCCGGGATCGCCGCCGCGGCGACGGCCGGAATCGTGCTCGGAAACCTCCCCGTTCCCCACCGGGAGTCCATGGAGGAGTTCGGCCGGGATACGACGCTCATCGTCCTCTCGTTCGTCTTCATCTCGCTTGCGGCACTGATCGACATCGACGCCATCGCGGCACTCGGGCTCGCTGGCGTCGGGGTCGTGTTGGCGGTGACGCTCGTCATCCGCCCGGTCGTCATCGCGATCGCGACGGGCGGAATCGAGCGGTTCACTCGGAGCGAGCGGTTGTTCCTGAGTGCGGTCGGCCCTCGTGGGATCATCCCGGCGAGCGTGGCGACGCTGTTCGCGATCGAGTTAGCCGCCACCGGCGACCCCGCGGCGGCCGAAACGGGGCAGACGCTTCTCGGAGCGGTGTTCATCGTCATCTTCGCGACGGTCGTTCTGGAGGCGGGTCTCGCACGGCAGATCGGGGATCTATTCGGAGTGACACCAATGCGAACCATCATCGTCGGCGGGGGCCGGGTCGGCCGCGCGCTCGCCACACGACTGGAGAACAGGGGCGAGTTCGTCGTCATCATCGAACGCGACGAGGAGCAACTAAAACGCGCTCGCGAAGACGGATTTACGGTCCGGCTCGGCGATGCGACAGAGGCCGACGTGCTTCAGGAAGCCGGGATCGAGGAGGCCAAGATCGTCGTCGCGGCGACGGCGAACGACGATCGAAACCTGCTGGTCTGTCAACTCGCGCGCTCGAAGTTCGGCGTCGAACGCGTCTTCTCCCGGGTGAACCAACCCGACAACGTGGCCGCCTTCGACACCCTCGACGTGACCGCGATCGACGTGTCGACGGCGACAGCCTTTACCATCGACAACGAGATCGAGCGCCCGGCGATCGCCCACTGGATGAACGAGTTGGGCGACGACCACGACGTCCAGGAAATCGAGGTGACCGCGGAAGACCTCGTCGGCAAGACGATCGGCGAACTCAACGCCGAAATTCCGGACGGCGTTATCGTCGCCGTCGTCGGGCGCGGGGAGTCAGCCCACGTTCCGAGCGCCGACGACGTGCTGGAACACGGGGATCACATCACGTTTGTCGGTGACGTCTCGGGCGTCAAGCGGGCGATCAAGCGGTTCCATCCCCACGAGTGACCGATCGACGGCTGACGCGCGTCGGACGCGGCGATACGCATACGTAGCCGGCGCGATAGTGTTGATCCGTGAGCGATCATTTCGTCGGCGCCGTGGCGGGCGACGACGGCTGGCTCGCGGTTGCCTACACTACCGATGGATTCGATCACGCGGCCGTCTTCGACGGCATCGGTGAACTCTGGACCCGATACGAGGAAACCGCCGAACGGATCGCGATCGACGTTCCGATCGGCCTTGAGGCGTCCTCGGCCCCCCGGCCGAACGAGGCGGCCGCCCGCAGTCTGCTCGGCGAGCGCGGTGAGGCCGTCGTCCCCGCCCCGGTTCGGGAGGCCGCAAAGAAGCAGCGCCATCGGACCGCGGCCCGTGCCCACAGACGGAAGACCGGAACGGAGCTTCCGGAAACCGCCTTCCGGAGCGCCCGGTTCGTCGCCGCCGTCGACGAGTTTCTGGACGCGATCGACGAAGCCCCGCCGGTGTTTCTCGAAGCCCATCCCGAAGTGTGTTATTTTGCGTTCGCCGGCGAACCGATGGCCGATCCCCCGGGGATCGCGGCCGGCTACGCCGAGCGGATGCGAACCCTCGCGGAGTTCGACGCCGACGCGCCGCCGACGGTGCAGTCCGTCGCCGAGGCGACCGCCGGGTATCGCATCTCGATCCCCGCCGTCCTCGACGCCGTCGCCCTCGGGGTGACTGTCCGTCCCGGTTCCGGGTCACTTCGGTCGCTGCCGTCGGACCCGCCGACCGACGACCGGGGACTGCCGATGGCGTACGTCTACCGGAGCGACACGCCGCTATCGGCGCGGTGAGGTCCGCTCGGAAGGGGTAGGCCCGCGCCCGGCCGTCGCGTTCGACCCCGATCACGGCGGTGTCGTCGGGCCCTCCGCGCCCCCCGAATCGAGGCCGCTCCAGTCGGCGGCGAACGCCGGACCGACGGCCGCGGGGATGCCCTCGATAATCGGCGTTCGATCCCTTCGAGCGGGACGGGAAATTCGCCCCCGATGCGGAGCCTTCGGACGTATCAGCGCCCCTACATTACCGTGGTATCCCGCGATACAGCCGGCGGTCGGGACGGTCGAGGCGGACACGACGGCCGTCTCGAGCGGGCGGCGGCGCCTCATTGAACGCACGTAACGGGACGAAATACAAACGCGGCAGGGTGGTGTACGGCAGCCACACGGCTGTCGACCCGCCGTCTCAATCGGCGATCGAGGGGTCGGCCTCGTCGCGGCGCGCCGACAACGACCGAACGACGCCCTGCCCGTACGCACCGATGAACATCCCGGCGATCCCCCACAGCATGGGGTAGTTGCCGATCCCGATGCTGGCGTAGGCCGCGCCGGGACAGATCCCCGAGAGCCCCCAGCCGACGCCGAACAGCACGCCGCCGCCGAGCACGTTCGCGTCCATCGATTTGACCCGGCGGACGTACTGCTTGCCGGTCAGGGGCGCCCGCCGGCTCGATCGGGTAGTGACGAAGAACACGGGCGCGACGACGGCGACGGCGCCGCCCATCACGAACAACAGCCCGAGATCCCACAACTGCAGAAACGAGAGGACGACCTCGGGGCGCGCCATCCCGCTGTAAGCGAGCCCGAAGCCAAAGGAGAGGCCCCCGACGACGATGAGCGGCATGAAAAGCGGGTGTCGATCCTCGCTCATGGCGTGACCCCCATCGCGGAGACGAACAGCGCGGTGCCGATCGCGACGAGCATGAACACGGCGACGTTGACGAAGGAGGTCCGCGAGGCCGACCCGACGCCACAGATGCCGTGCCCGGAGGTACAGCCCTTCCCCAGCCGCGTCCCGACGCCGACGAAGAGCCCGCCCGCGAACAGCCGCCAGGCGTCGACCTCCGTCGTCCAGATGCCGTCCTGGACGGCGACGGCGTAGATCGCCGCGCCGGCGACGATGCTCAGCGTGAAGACGACCCGCCAGTCACGCGAGGTGACGAATCGGGCCTGCTGGAAGCGCTCCCGTTTGGAGACGTACGACAGCGTCGATTCGAGGAACGTGCTCGCGCCGGCGCTGATCCCGGTGCCGAGGTAGATGATCGCCGTGCCGAGGCCGATGAGGAGCCCCCCGACGAGATACGGGGCGATCCCCCGCGGGAAGAACTCCATGACGGCAGAGACGACGAGTGCGGACGTGAGACTCATAGATACCGCGAGGGTCCCGGCCGGTTTCAATCGTTCGCCACCGGCAGGGTCACGTTCCGATCGCCGACGCGCGAGGGCTCAGAACCCGTAGTCGTCGCCGTCGTCCGTCATGGCGGCGGGGTCCTGTTGGTCGTCGGTCATCTGGGTGAACAGGTCTTCTTCGGGTTCCTCGGTCGTTTCGGCGGGGGCGTACGCCGACACGCCCATCGAGAGCAGCTCCTCGACGGCCTGCTCGCGGTTGAGGAACTCGCCCTGGTCGATCAGCCGGGCGATCTCGCTGTCGATCCGGTCCGGGAGGGAGACTTCGACTTCTGGCATGCGCGGGGGTTCGTGGTTCTGTTATGTAAGCCCTCTGTTCACTGCAATCCGGTGGAGGACCGTTCACCGGGGCCACGTCGGGAGTAGGGGGGTGGGGCGGGATACGGTGGGACCGTCGATCGTTGAGCTCCTCCCGGGGGCGTCGCGGGCTTCGGAGCGGCTGAGGGGGGCTTTATATTCGAGCGTGTGAACGAGCTCCGGCGTCGTTTGCCGAACGATCGGGCACATCACGTCCGGCGGTTCCTACACACCGGAAACGTCGAACGGCGATTTATACGTGCAGGACGGTGTCACGCCTGTAAGTATCGATAACGAGTCCGATGCGTTCGCTCGTCCGGACTGTCGAAGCGAGATCCCGGTGACGCCACGAAAACGAAAGTCGTCGGTCGAGCGTGGGTGCGCCGTCTGTGGGGCGGTGGTCAAATAAAACGAGGGCGTATTCGGGAGCGCGTCCGGACTCGACGGTGTCGGTGTATGACCGACGCTTTCCGTTTCGGGATAGATCCCGGACCCGTCGCCGATGCGTGATCCGGGGTTTATTTTCCGGTCGTGTCAATCCGGCCGTGAGTGGCCGGTCGGAATCTCCCCGGTGAGTACACGGAGCGATGTCGTTCGGTCGAGAACGGCCGGAGTGTCCGGCCTTTATTTAAAAAAGTATCTACTATAAATTAGACAGAGTGGTGGTGGAAGTTATTCCTAGTCGAAAGTTAGCTCAGGATCCTCATCATCATACTCGACGGCGTTATCGAAGTCGATCGTCGTTTCTCGGAGAATCGAGTCGGACGGGTTGTGGATCACTCGGATGGTCACTTCTTCGGTAGTTCCCGTTTCATTATCAGCGAGACCGTCAGCCGACCTCGTGTCTCCGACGGTAAAGCCTGACTCGAACTC
>CAZOFL010000016.1:23674-32003 GCA_964579035.1 uncultured Natronomonas sp.
CAGCGAGACCGTCAGCCGACCTCGTGTCTCCGACGGTAAAGCCTGACTCGAACTCGCCCGACGCGGTAGCGATGTCATTACTTTCATCATCAATGAGGAAGATGCTCAACGCTCCGGTATCGATCCGATCGCCACCGCGGTGTTCAATACTGACTCCGTCCAGTTCGTCATCGTCTACATCGACATCGAATGCGAGTTGCGTATTCGGCGTCGTATCGTCGACCTGATCGCCCAATCCGAGCACGAACGTCCCGATAACTGCCGCCAGGATGACGGTGATCGCCACCATCAGGATAACCCCGATGACGGGCGAGACGGCGCGGTCGTCGTCGGTTTGAAGTAGTGTTTCGAGTTCCATAGTTTGTGTTCGCAGCCGGGCCGGTTGCGGTGGACCTTCGACTGCGTTATCACACCGTAGATCATCTACTCATATAGTCCGGTGGAGGAACTCACGTTTCGATTCGGACGGTGAGACGCCGCAGGCGACCGTACGATGCGGTTTAGCGATTTTCGGGGTTGGACCGGACGTGTCGCCGTGGCGGTGGGATCGTGGGGGCCGAAACGGAGAGCTATGGACGAATACACGAGGGCCGCCCGCCGGGTTCGGACGCCGCCTCGACGGGCGAAGACGATTACCGGTGTTAAGAAACGACCCACGGGAGCGATTCGTCGTACGCCGAGAACCGGGCTTCCCTAACCACATTTTAAATGTAACGCAAAATAGTTCGAAATAACCCCGCATTAATGTATCCGGCCGTCGAGTAGCCGACAGAACCCATGTCAGATGACATCACGGCTCGAATGGAGGCCGAACGGACCTACGAGGACGAGGTGATCGGCGACACGCCGCTCCCGCGGCTGTTCGAGGACAGCGCCGAACGGCACGCCGACAGGGACGCACAGTGGTATAAAGGCGGGGTGTACGACCGATCGATGGCTCCGGACGTGGTTCCGTCGGCGATCGCCGGCGAGTACGCCTCGATCACCTACGACGAGATGCGCTCGATCGTCCGAAATCTCGCAAGCGGCTTCCGGGAGTTGGGCGTCGAATCGGGCGATCGGACGGGCATCTACGCGAGCACCCGGATGGAGTGGGCCCAAAGCGATCTGGCGCTGTTGGCCGCCGGCGGCGTCGTCACGACGGTGTACACCGAGTCGTCGGCCGAGCAGGCGCAGTTCCTGCTCGAGGACCCCGACGCGGAGGGCGTCGTCGTCGAGAACGCCGAGCTCTTAGAGCGGGTTCTCTCCGTCGAGGACGAGTTGGACCTCTCTTTCATCGTCGTCATCGACGAGTTCGAGGGGTACGACGACCGCGAGGACGTCTACACGCTCGCGGAGGTCCACGAGTTGGGGGCCGAAGCCTTCGAGGAGTCGACCTACGAGTCGTGGATCGACGCCCAATCGAGCGACGATCTCGCCTCCCTGATATACACCTCCGGGACGACCGGCAAACCGAAAGGCGTCCAGTTGACCCACGGGAACTTCCGGGCGAACGTGAACGCGATCCGCAAGCGCTTTAGCGACCGCCCCGACAAGCCCGAGGGGACGCCGTCGATCGACGAGACCGATCTCGTCCTCTCCTTTCTCCCGCTGGCGCACGTCTTCGAGCGCGTCTCCGGGCACTTCCTGATGTTCGCCAGCGGGGCGACGGTCGCCTACGCCGAGTCCGCCGACACCGTCGCCGAGGACATCGCGGCTGTCGGGCCGACGACCGCCGCCTCGGTCCCCCGGGTGTACGAGCGCATCTACGACAGCCTGCGGGAGGAGGCCCCCGAGGCGATCTTCGAGCGCGCGGTGCCGATCGCCCGCGAGTGGGCGACGACGGAGGATCCTGGGCTGGGGCTCCGGCTCAAACACGCCGTCATGGACCGACTCGTCTACTCGTCGGTGCGCGAGAAGATGGGCGGCCGAATCGAGTTCTTCGTCAGCGGCGGCGGCAGCCTCTCGAAGCGGCTCGCACAGCTGTTCGACGGGATGGGAATCCCGATCCTCGAGGGGTACGGGCTGACCGAGACCGCCCCCGTCGTCTCCGTGAACCTCCCGGAGGATTTCCGGGCCGGGACGCTCGGGCCGCCGCTGTCGAACGTCGAGATACGCCTCGACGAGGACGTCGTCTCGGCCGAGCAGGAAGCGGCGGCCACAGGCCCGATCGGTGAACTCCAGGTAAAAGGGCCGAACGTCACACGGGGGTACTGGAATCGCCCCGGGGCGACCGAGGAGGCGTTCACCGAGGATAGCTGGTTCAGGACCGGCGACATCGTCGAGCGGGGCGCGGACGACTACCTGATATATCACGACCGTATCAAACAGTTGATCGTCCTCGATACGGGGAAGAACGTCGCCCCACAGCCGATCGAAGACGAGTTCGCGACCTCGAATCGGGTCGATCAGGCGATGGTCATCGGCGACGACCGGAAGTTCATCGCGGCGATCTTCGTCCCGAACTTCGAGGCGATCCGGCGGTGGGCCGACGGCGAGGGGATCGATCTCCCCGAGGACCCCGAGGCGATCTGTGCCGACGAACGCGTCCGCGAGTACATCGGCGAGGAGGTCGAGGAGGTCAACGCGACGCGCTCGAAGCACGAGCGCATCAGGGAGTTCCGGCTGGTCCCCTACGAGTGGACGCCCCGAAACGACCTGCTGACGCCGTCGATGAAGATCAAACGCCGGAACGTCCGCGAGCAGTTCAGCGAACAGATCGAGGACATCTACGGCGGGAGATAAACGGATCGCTCGACACTCCACCGACAGTTTTTATACCGTCGTTCCCGGTGTTCGGGTACGATGCGGGGACGCTGTCCCGACACAGGCGGCTCCGAGCGCCAGCGAGCCGTTCGGGTCCGAACGCTCCCACCCCGGTGTCGGTCGCAACCGTCCCCCCGACTCTGTTTTATAAATCTCCCTAATCATGGTACTCGAAACGATCAGAGAGGACGTACGAACCGCACGCACGAAGGATCCGGCGGCGACGGGCGCGATCACCGTCGCGTTGCTGTACTCAGGCGTCCACGCCGTCTGGGGCTACCGGCTCGCTCACGCGCTGTGGGGGCGCGGCTTTCGGTTCAGCGCCCGGCTTCTCTCGCAGGTGGTCCGGTTTCTCACGGGCGTCGAGATCCACCCGGCCGCGGATATCGGTCGACGGCTGTTTATCGACCACGGTGCCGGCGTCGTGATCGGCGAAACGGCCGAAATCGGCGACGACGTGCTGTTGTATCACGGCGTCACGCTCGGCGGCGACTCGATGCGCCGCGAGAAGCGCCACCCGACGCTCGAAAGCGGCGTTACCGTCGGCGCGAACGCGACGCTGCTCGGCGACATCACGGTCGGCGAGGCCGCCACCGTCGGGGCTGGAAGCGTCGCCGTGGACGACGTCCCGCCCTCGATGACCGTTGCCGGCGTTCCCGCGGAGCCGATCGAGGGCTCGGAACCGTCCTGCCGTGCGACCTCCCGATGAGTTTTCTCCCCGCGGCTCCGACGTGTGTCCGTGACCACCCCACACGAGTTCCTCGCGGAGGACCCCTACATCGGCCCGCTGATCGACCGCCACGGCCGACTCGAAATAGACCCGGCCGAGAGCACCTTCGAACGGCTCATCGTCTCCGTCCTCCGTCAGCAGGTCTCGATGGCCTCGGCGGAGGCGACGAGGAAGCGACTTTTCGACGCGGTCGAAATCACGCCGGCCGGGATTCTCGCCGCCGACACCGAGACACTCAAAAACTGCGGGCTCTCCCGCCAGAAGACGGGATACGTCAGGAACGTCGCCGAGGCGTTCGACTCGGGATATGAGGGCGGATGCTTCGAGCATATGGACGACGAGGCGGTTATCGACGAACTGACCACGATCACGGGCGTCGGCGAGTGGACAGCCCGGATGCAGCTTTTGTTTTCGCTCGGTCGTCCGGACGTGTTCCCCGTCGGCGACCTCGGGATCCGCAAGGGGATGGAGACGGTGTTTGGCGAGGGGATGGGCCGCGAGGAGATGGTCGATCGGGCCGAGCGGTGGAAGCCGTATCGGAGCTACGCGTCGCTGTATCTGTGGCGGGTCGACGAGGACGCCGTCCGATCGGTGGCCGAGGTCGACGGCGAGTGACGGACGCGGATCCCAAGCGATTTGTCGACACTCCCCGGAGTGTGTGACGATGAGTACGACCGCCGTTCTTGCAGCCGCAGCGCTCCTGACGGGGTTCATCGCCGGCGCGGCCTTCGCCGCCGTCGGCGTTCCGATCCCCGCACCCCCCACGATCACCGGCGTTCTCGGTATCCTCGGTATCTACCTCGGCTTCAGAGCGGTCGAACACCTCGGAATCGGCATCGACCTGCTCTCGTCGCTCGGGTTGTAGCCGGATGTCGGAGCGTAGCACGCGGTGAAATCGGATCAAACGAAAAGACGCATATCAGTGCCGACGGTACCATTTAGTTGTATGACTCAAGATTTCAACGTGTACCTCGTTACCGACGGGGGGCTGTCGGGGGACCGGTCCACCGCCGAAGTCGTCCGGCGGGCGATCGACGGGGGCGTCGACGTCGTACAGCTCCGTGAGAAGGGAGCGACTGCCCGCCATCGCTACGAACTCGGGCTCGAACTCAGGGAGTTGACACGGGCGGCGGACGTGCCGCTGATCGTCAACGACCGGATCGACATCGCGGCCGCGGTCGGCGCCGACGGCGTCCACCTCGGCGACGACGACCTCCCGATCGCCGTCGCCCGCGAGCAACTCGGCCCCGAGGCGATCGTCGGCCGATCGGTCTCCACGCCCGATGCCGCCCGCGAGGCCGAGCGGGCGGGCGCGGACTATCTCGGCGTCGGAGCCGTGTACGGAACGACCTCGAAGGAGACGACGCCCGAGCAATCGAACGTCGGCCTCGATCGCGTGCGAGCGATCCGGGCCGCGAGTGACCTGCCGTTCGTCGGAATCGGTGGGGTCACCCCCGAGAACGCGGCGGGTGTCGTCGCGGCCGGAGCGGACGGCGTCGCCGTCATTTCGGCGATCACCGCGGCTGAGGACCCTGAGGCCGCGACGCGACGACTCGCCGCCGCCGTCGAGGGGGTGTCGACGGATGCCTGAAGCCGACGTTTCGGCGGCCCTCGATGCGATCGCGGCGGCGGAACCGCTCGTCAACGCCGTCACCAACAACGTCACGGTCAACGACGTCGCGAACATCACCCTCCATTGGGGTGGACTACCGGTGATGTCGGATGACGAACGTGAAGTCGCCGACATGATCGCCGCCGCCGACGGCTGTCTGTTGAACATGGGAACTGTCGACGAGGCCGGCGAGGCGACGATGCTCACCGCCGGTCGAGCGACGAACGATCGAAACCTCCCGCTCGTCGTCGATCCGGTCGGTGTCGGTGCGACGCCGACACGAACCCGCATCGCAACCCGGCTGATGGAGGAACTCGACGTGACGATCCTGAAGGGCAACCACGCCGAAATCTCGGCGCTGGCTGGCGAGGATGCGGAGGTGCGCGGCGTCGAATCGATCGGTGAATACTCGGATGTCGCGAGCGCCGCGTCGGCCTGTGCGCACGCGTACGATACCGTCGCCGTCGCCTCCGGCGAAACCGATATCGTCGCAAGCACCGACGCGGTGTATGAGATATCGGCCGGCGACGCGATGATGGGGCGGGTCGTCGGAACCGGCTGTATGCTCGGCGTGACGCTCGCGACCTTTGCGGCCGGTCTGGGCGTCGAATCACCCGCCGATGCGGCGTTGTCGGGGACGCTCGCGTTCGGGTTGGCGGGCGAACGCGCCGCGACGGACGGCGAGTACACAGGCCCCGCGAGTTACAGGATCGCATTCCTCGATGCCGTGGCCGGGATGGGCGGGTCGCCACCGGAATCGACCGCGGGCCGGATCGAACGAGTCCGTCAGGCCTGACGGGAGGCTGTGTCGCCCCGCGCCGGCGCTCGTCCACGCTTGAGGATCGCCGGGAACGACACACGAGTTCCCCCACCGGGCGTGAAACCTATCTTGGTGGCCGCCGAAGCGCCGGCATGACCACGCACAAGCGCGTCAACTACCGCGACATCGAACCGGTCTCGGGGGGCATGCATTTCCTCAGAGAGCCCCTCGATAGCGAGCGCGTCGGAGTCACGATCACCCGGTGTGAACCGAACTGGAACAGCAGGCCACACGACCACACGGAGAACGGTCACGAGGAGATTTACGTCCTCATCGAGGGATCCGCGACGGTCGTCGTCGACGGGGAGTCGGTCGAGATGAAAAGCGGTGACGCGATCTGGATCCCGCCGGAGGTGACGAGACAGATCAGAAACGACGACGAGGAGTGTGCGTTCGTGTTGATCAGCGCGCCGGCGTCGATCGAACCCGAAGGCGACGACGCGGAGTGGAGCACGGACGGGTTCATCGGGTGATGCGGCGCGAGCCATCAACGACGTCCGTGACCGGCCGACGGTCCCCCGATCGGTGTTGAAAACCAACGGGAACAGTGCTAATGGGCTCCGGCCCATGATACGGCAAATGAGACGGGCAGCCGACATCTACAACGCCACCCGGAGACGGCTTCTCCCCGGCTACGCGGCGTATTGGACGCGGCCATCGGTGGATACGCACCCAGCGATACGCCACCCGGGGAGTACGTCGCCACACTGGAGTGTTCCGAACCGGAGGCCGAATCGCTGTTGGCCTCGATCGAAACCCCGCCGTGTCGCTGAAACTGCGGGTTGACGGAAACGTCTCCGACGGCTCGTAGGTGTATCGTGAGTCGCTTCTCGCCAGCTACCAGTTACACGTGACCGTCCACCGATCCGGCGGGGGAGTGGATGCGTACGCCCACTGGGAGTGTTCGTCGATCCGACACCCGTATGCTCATTACCTCGCTCGGGGGTATAGCGCCGAAAAAGGCGTCGGGATGATGCGGTCGGCGTTGGAGGAGCGGACGGACCGACACGGGATCACGTGGAGCATCGATTCCCCGCACCGTCGATACGCGCGGTACGTCAGCCTTCTGCGGACGGTCTCGGCCCCACTGGCCCGCAGGGTCGCCGATCCTCCCGAGCGGTTCGATGGAGGGCTGACCGAGGAGACGCCGGGGCTTCTCCAACGGGTAGGATCGATCCTCCGGTGACGCGACGCCGGGCGGCCCGGACGCTCCGAAGCCGTTCCAGCCATCGGTGTCGCCGTGATCGGCGATACTCGACGCGTCGGGCGTTCTCCGGAAAACGCGCCGTTCGGTACGTTCGGGGGGGATTTCGAACGCTCTCGAGTTCGATCGCCGGTGGTGTGAACGGACACCGGAGGCTCGCCCAGACGGACTCCGGCGGACCGTCTCAGTACGACCGGACCTTCGGCTCGTACTCCTTGTTCTCGCCCTCAAGAACCACGGGCTTGTAGTAGATGTTCGGCGTGCCCTCGTCCCACGAGATCATCGTGTGTTTGAGCCACTCGTCGTCCTTTCGTTCCTGATGTTCGCGCCGCCAGTGTGCGCCGCGGAACTCGTCGCGAGCGAGCGCACCGAGCGTGATCGTCTCGGCGATGTCGATGAGGTTTCGCGTTTCGATCGTCTGGATGAGGTCCGTGTTGAACGTCCGTGAGGGGTCCGCGACGGCGACGTCCTGATACCGTTCGCGACACTCTCGGATCGTTTCGAGCGCCTTCTTGAGGTTCTCTTTCTCCCGGAACACGTTGACGTTCCGGGTCATCGCCTTCTGGAGATCCTCGCGGATCTCGGCGTGGTTGGCGCCGTCGCGTTCGAGCATATCCTCCACGCGGGCCCGCTCGAACTCGACCGCGTGGTCGACGACCTCGGCGGGTTCGACCATGGCTCCGTCGGCGGCGACGTCCCCGTCGCCGGTGTCGAGCGCGCCCGGCTCGACCGGCGTATCGAGTCCCTCCTCGGGTTCGCTCTCGGCGGAGGGTCCGGTCGGGACCTCGGCCTCGCCGAGATCCCGGCCCGCAGCGTGGTGGCCGGCGCGAGCCCCGAAGACGATCAGCTCCGGCAGGGCGTTCCCCCCGAGGCGGTTCGAGCCGTGGACCGACGCACACGCGCACTCGCCGGCGGCGTACAGCCCCGACACGCACGTCTCGCCGTGCTCGTTCGTCTCGATGCCGCCCATGTGATAGTGTTGACCGGGCTTGACGGGCATCGGTTCCTCGACGGGGTTGACGCCCTCGAAGTCCTCCGCGAGGTGGATGATGTTCTCGAGGCGATCGTAGATGCGTTCCTCGCCGAGATGACGCATGTCGAGATACACGTACTCGTCGTTGACGCCGCGGCCCTCGTTGACCTCGGTCAGCTCCGCGCGGGAAACCACGTCGCGGGAGGCGAGCTCGCCGGCGTTGTTCGCGTAGCCGTGTTCGAACA
>CAZOFL010000017.1:0-31926 GCA_964579035.1 uncultured Natronomonas sp.
CTCACGGAGTATCTGGAGGGGGCCGGCGTCGACGTCGCCTACATGCACGACGAGACGGATACGCTGGAACGCCACGAACTCATCCGGTCGCTGCGGCTCGGCGAGATCCAGGTCCTCGTCGGCATCAACCTCCTCCGGGAGGGCCTCGACATCCCGGAAGTGAGCCTCGTCGCAATCCTCGATGCCGACCAGGAGGGCTTTTTGCGCTCGGAGACGACGCTCGTCCAGACGATGGGGCGGGCGGCCAGAAACGTCAACGGCCGGGTCGTCCTCTATGCGAACGAGACGACCGACTCGATGCAGTCGGCGATCGAGGAGACCCGCCGCCGCCGGGAGATCCAATCCGAGTTCAACGAAGAACACGGCTACGAGCCCCGAACGATCGAGAAGGCGGTCGGCGAGACGAACCTTCCCGGCTCGAAGACGGACACCGACGGCGTCTCGGGAGTCGACGCCGACTCGATCGACGAGGCCGAGGAACTCGTCGAACGGCTCGAACGCCGGATGAACGAGGCGGCCGACAACCTCGAGTTCGAACTCGCCGCCGACATCCGCGATCGGATCCGCGAACTGCGGGAGTCCTTCGAGGAACTCGACGCGCCCGACGAGGGTGTTCCGACCCCCGACGAGGAGGTCTAAACCCGACACCCTTTTTGCACCGTCCGGCCGACCGTCCGGGTATGGGCGTCCGTGCGTATCTCCGCTCGCCCGTCGCGCTCGCGTGGACGCTCGTCGCGGTCCTCGGCGTCGGCGCGACCGTCGCTGCCGGCTGGCAGTTGGCCGTCGTTCTCGCCTCGAGCACCGCCATCGCCGATGCGGCGTTTCTCGACGGCCTCGGTGTGATCCTCCTGGCCGGCGTCGTCGCCGGAGCCGTGCTTGCGGTCGCGGCCGCCGTTTGGCTTCCGTGCAGTGCGGCCATCGCCTACGCCGTCGGCCGCCGGGTGCGCGGCCGGCCGGCTGGCGTTTCGGAGACGACTGGCGTCGTCCGCGCCCGATCGGAGCCGCTGTATCGCTGGGCGAAGACCCTCGTCGCCATCGGGCCGATCGCCGACCGGATCCTCACCGAAGCCGACACCGCCCCGACCGAGATCGCCGCCGGGTGTGGCGGGTTCGTCGTTCCCGCGATCGCGCTCGACGCCGCCACGCTGCCGTCGGCCGTCGAACGGGCCAACCGGGTCGTCCCACAGCCCGGCCGACAGCGAGTTCAGCTTTCGGGGCTCGCCGGAACGGCGATCCTCGCGGCCGGTTTCGGGTGGCTCGCCGCCGTCACCGGAACGGCGGCTCCGGCCCTTCCGGCCGGCGTGGCCGTCCCGACGCCGCCCGTGGCCGTCGTCGCCGCCGCGGTCGTCGGACTCGTCGTGACGGCCGCGGTCGACGCCGCCTGGCGGGCCGGGGCGTACGCCGGTGCCGATCCGGACTCGGGGTTCGCCCGCTGATCCGCCGCCGTCCCCGAGCTCGACGAGGATCGCACCTTTTAGGGCCTCGGCACCGAACCGGACTCCATGTACGACGGTCTGAAAGGGTTTCGTGACTTCTACCCCGGCGAGATGTCCGCCCGGCGGGAGATGACGGACACCGTTGAGGAACGGATTCGACGCTACGGGTTCAGAGAGATCGGCACGCCGGCGCTCGAACGCACCCGGATGTACACCGACAAATCCGGCGAGGAGATCACGGAAGAGCTGTACGCCTTCGATGACAAAGGCGGGCGATCCGTCTCGCTTACGCCGGAGTTGACGCCGACGGTCGCGCGGATGGTTGTCGCGCGCGAAGGCGAACTCGCAAGGCCGATAAAGTGGTTTTCCACGCGGCCCTTTTGGCGCTACGAACAGGTCCAACAGGGGCGGTTCCGGGAGTTCTACCAGACGAACGTCGACATCTTCGGCACGGATCGGCCCGACGCCGACGCCGAAGTCCTCGCCGTCGCCGACGACGTGTTGACCGGGCTCGGGCTGTCGGCCGAGGAGTTCGAGTTCCGAGTTTCCCACCGGGACATCCTCGGCGGCCTGCTCGAAGCACTCAACAGCGACGTCGGGACCGCTGCGGCGATCCGCGCGGTCGACAAACGCGAAAAGATCGATCGCGAGGAGTATTACGGGCTGTTGGTCGAGGCGGGGCTGACGCGGGCACAGGCCGAGCGGTTCGACGAGGTGCTCGGGACCGATGACCTCGACGACCTCATCGAATTCGCCGGCACCGATCGGGTGGAGACGGCCGTCTCGAATCTGCGGGCGGTGCTCGATGCGGCGTCGGCCTTCGGCGTCCGGGAGTACTGTACCGTTTCGCTCGAAACCGCGCGCGGTCTCGATTACTACACCGGCGTCGTTTTCGAGTGTTTCGACACCGCCGGCGAGGTGTCCCGATCGGTGTTCGGCGGCGGCCGCTACGACGACCTCATCGAGGGGTTTGGCGGCCAACCGACCCCCGCCGTCGGCGTCGGGATCGGCCACGAGACCCTCTCGCTTCTGTGTCAGCGGGCCGACGTCTTCCCCGAGGAGGCGACGGACACCGACTACTACGTGTTGACCGTCGGGGACACCCGCGAGGTCGCCGCCGGGGTCGCACGCGACCTCCGCGAACTCGGTCACGTCGTCGAAACTGACCTCAACGACCGCGGGTTCGGCGATCAACTCTCGTATGCGGACGGGATCGACGCCGAAACCGTCGTCGTCGTCGGCGAACAGGATCTCGAGGACGACTGCGTGACGATCAAGGACATGGCGTCGGGCGATCAGACGCAGGTTCCGCTCGCGACGTTCCCGCCCGAGGAGGGGCGGCCGACGTACGAGGACTACGAATAACGGGGACGGCGGCCGCCCACGTGGTAACGTCTGACGCAGATTTATACGTACGGGGCAACGTAGCGAACGTATGTCCGGCAACCGAGTCGAGGAACTCGAAGCCAAAGTGCGGGAACTCGAAGCGACGATCGACGGGCTGACCGACGAACTCGTCGAAACGAAAGAGCGGCTGGGTGCGATCGAATCGGAGACCGGGATCGAACCCGACTCACTCGAACGTCGCTTCGGACGATCCTCACGGACCGACGACGCCGAGAAGGGGACCGATGCCGACGAGGAGATACCGACAGACGAAAGTCCGGAGGGCAAGGAGACTGACGACGAGGAGGCGACGGACTCGGCGGGCGACGACATCATCGTCGCCTGACCGGGGCGACACATCCCATGCATATCAACGCCCTCGTCCTCGATAACTTCAAGAGCTTCGGCCGTAAGACCCGAATCCCCCTATACGAGGACTTCACCACGATTAGCGGACCGAACGGCTCCGGAAAATCGAACATCATCGATTCGGTGCTGTTCGCGCTCGGGTTGGCCAGAACGTCGGGGATCCGGGCGGAGAAGCTGACGGACCTCATCTATAATCCCGGCCACGACGACGCCGAGGGCGGATTCGACGGCGAGCGCGAGGCGAGCGTGGAGGTGGTTCTCGACAACGCGGACGGAACGCTCTCGCGCGAGCAGGTCGTTTCGGCCGCCGGATCGGAGAAAATCGGCGATACGGCGGAGATATCGATCAGACGGCGCGTCAAACAGACCGACGTGGACACCTACTACTCGTACTACTACCTCAACGATCGGTCGGTGAACCTCTCCGACATCCGTGATCTGCTCGCGCAGGCGGGCGTGACACCGGAGGGTTACAACGTCGTGATGCAGGGCGACGTGACCGAAATCATCACGATGACGGCCGGATCGCGCCGGGAGATCATCGACGAGATCGCGGGCGTCGCCCAGTTCGACGCGAAGAAGGAGGACGCCTTCGGTGAACTCGAGACCGTCCAAGAGCGGGTCGACGAGGCCGAACTCCGGATCGGGGAGAAGCGCGACCGCCTCGAGCAGCTGGCGGACGAGCGCGAAACCGCGCTCGAGTACAAAGACCTCAAGGCCGAAAAGGCCCAGTACGAGGGGTATCTCAAGGCCGCGGAACTGGAAGACAAACGCGAGGAACGCACGGCAGTCCGCGAGGAGATCGACGACCGGGAGGCCGAACTCGAGGAACGCAGACGCGAACTCGACGAGCGGCAGGGTCGTGTCACGAGACTCGAGGAGGATCTCGCCGATCTCAACGCCGAGATCGAGCGGAAAGGCGAGGACGAACAGCTCGAAATCAAGCGGGAGATAGAGGAAGTCAAAGGGGAGATTTCGCGGCTCGAAGACAGGATCGAAGCCGAAAACGAGCGCATCGAGGAGGCCGAAACCAAGCGCCGGCAGGCGTTCGTCCAGATCGACCGCAAGGGTGAAACCGTCGAGGAACTCGAGGCCGATATCCGGAACCTCAAAGTCGAGAAGTCCTCGCTGAAGGCCGACGTTCGGGAGAAAGAGGCCGAACTCGACGACGTCGAAGCCGAAATCGAGGCGGTCGACTCCGAGTACGAATCCGTCCGGGACAGCCTCGAGGAGCGCCGCGACACGCTTCAGGAGCGAAAGGACGACCGGAACGAGTTACAGCGGCAACAGGACCGGTTGCTCGACGAATCCCGGCGGCGGACGAACGAGGAGCGCGAAACCGAGGAGAAACTCGAGGCCGCCGAAGAGCGGCTCCCGGAACTCGACGCCGAGCGCTCGGATCTCGAGAACGAACTCGAGAAGGCGAAAAAGAACCGCGAGACGATCACCGAGGTCGTCGGGGATCTGAAGGCCGAAAAGCGGGAGTTACAGGAAAGCCTCGAGTCGATCGAGGACGAAATCTCGGCGAAACAGGGCGAGTACGCCGAACTGGAGGCGCGGGCGGGCGAAAGCGGAGACACCTCCTACGGCCGCGCGGTAACGACGGTGCTGAACGCCGACATGGCCGGCGTTCACGGAACGGTCGGGCAGTTGGGCGGCGTCGCCTCCGAGTACGCGACCGCGTGTGAGACGGCCGCAGGCGGCCGACTCGCCAACGTCGTCGTTGACGACGACGGCGTCGGCCAGCGCTGTATCGAGCATCTCAAGTCACGGAACGCCGGCCGAGCGACGTTCCTCCCGATGACGGAGATGCACGGCCGATCGCTGCCGTCGCCCCCGGATCTGCCGGGCGTCGTCGATTTCGCGTACAATCTCATCGACTTCGACAGCGCCTACGCGGACGTGTTCTCCTACGTCGTCGGCGACACCCTCGTCGTCGAGGACATGGAGACGGCCCGCGATCTGATGGGCGAGTTTCGCCTGGTCACCCTCGAAGGCGACCTCGTCGAGAAATCCGGCGCGATGACGGGCGGGTCGAGTTCCGGGTCGCGGTACGCCTTTACGAAGAGCGGCAAGGGACAGCTTCAGCGGGTCGCCGAACGCATCACGGAGCTTGAAGACGAGAAGCGATCCGTCAGGGACGACCTGCGCGACGTCGAATCGCGGCTCGACGACGCCCGGGACCGACAGACCGACGCCGCCGAGCAGGTTCGAGAGATCGAGGGAGACATAGAGTCGATCGAGGAGAAGCGCACGGCGGTCGAAGAGCGGATCGAGACGCTCGAAGCCGAGCTCGCGGAGATCGAAGCCGAGCGCGAATCGGTCGCGGAGAGCATGGACGAGACCGAAGCCGAGCTCGCGGAGATCGACAGCGATATCGAGGCCATCGAGGGCGATATCGAGGAGCTGGAGGCCGAAATCGCCGATTCGGAGATCCCGGAGCTGACGGGGCGTGCCGAGGAGATCCGCGAGGAGATCGCCGAACTCGAAGACCGGATGGGCGGGATCGACGCCGAACTCAACGAGCTACAGCTCGAAAAGCAGTACGCGGAGGAGGCGATCGAGGAGCTCCACGACGAGATCGAGGCGGCACAGAACAGGAAGGCCGAGGCCGAAGAGCGGATCATCGACCTCGAAGACGAGGTCGAAGCCGAGCGAGACACGCTCACGGAGAAGGAGGCGGCCGTCGAGGAGCTGGAGGAGGAACTCGCCGACCTCAAGGCCGATCGCGAGGAGTTGAAAAACGAACTCGCCGACGCGAAGGCGGCCCGCGACGAGCAAACCGAGGTCGTCTCCCGGATCGAAACCCGCCTCGAGGATCTCCGGGACACGGAATCGCGCCTCGAGTGGGAGGTCGACGAACTCGAATCGCAGGTGGGCGAGTACGATCCCGACGAGATCCCCGATCACGAAACGGTCACGGCCGAGATCTCTCGGCTCGAGGGCGAGATGAGCGCCCTCGAGCCGGTCAACATGCTCGCGATCGACGAGTACGAGGAGGTCGAGGCGGAACTCGACGACCTCGAATCGAAGCGCGAGACGCTGGTCGAGGAGGCCGACGGCATCAGAGAGCGCATCGAGGGGTACGAATCCCGCAAACGGGAGACGTTCATGGACGCCTACGAGGGGATCAACGAGGAGTTCCAGGACATCTTCGCGCGGCTGTCGAGCGGCTCCGGCGAACTCGTCCTCGAAGATCCCGACGACCCCTTTGAGGGCGGGTTGACGATGAAAGCGCAGCCGGGCGACAAGCCCGTCCAGCGCCTCGACGCGATGTCCGGGGGCGAGAAGTCGCTGACCGCGCTGGCGTTTATCTTCGCCATCCAGCGATACAATCCGGCTCCCTTCTATGCGCTCGACGAGATCGACGCGTTCCTCGACGCCGCCAACGCCGAGATGGTCGGCGAGATGGTCGAGGAACTGGCCGACGAGGCCCAGTTCGTCGTCGTCTCCCACCGGGCGGCGCTTCTGGAGCGCTCCGAGCGGGCGATCGGCGTGACGATGCAGGAGAACAACGTCTCGGCCGTGACGGGGATCGATCTGTCGAGTATGGAGGTGCCGGCTGATGACTAGCGAGCCCTCGCGAAAAGCGAGCGGCGAAGCCGCGAACGGCGAGAACCGAGCCATCGCGGACGGCGGAACGACCGACGAGATTCCGTTGGACATCGCGGGCCACGGGGGCGAGACGGACCCCCGTGGGGACGACGCCGACGAGGACGTCCTCTCGGAGTTCGACGTCTCGGACCCCAAAGACAGCGACGGTGAGGTCGAGCCCGTCGAGTTGCTCGTCCAACTCGCCGAGGACGGCGAGATCGACCCGTGGGACATCGACGTGGTGACGGTCACCGACAAGTTCCTCGACCGACTCGACGGCTCGGACCTCCGAACCGGGGGACGGGCGCTGTTTTATGCGTCGGTGCTGTTGCGGATGAAAAGCGACGCGATGTGGGCGGACGACGACCCCGAGGAGCCGGTCGACCCCGAACTGGAGCCGTGGGAAACCCCGCCCGGTGAGGGGGAACCGGAGGGGTTCGAGCCGGATCCCTTCGACCGGCTCGACCGCGAGATCGACCGCCGGATCGAGCGCAAGCGCGCCCGGGGGATGCCGGAGACGCTCGACGAGTTGGTCCGGGACCTCCGCGAGCGGGAGCGAGACACCTGGTGGAAGGAATCCAGAACCTACGACACGTCGGGGTCGCCCTCGGGATACAGCCGCGGGACGCGGACGCTCGATTACCACACGGGCGATGACTTCCGGATGGACGACGAGCCGACGGCCGAGGAGGTCACCGGCAAGACCCACGACGAACACATGGAGGACATCATCAACGATGTCTACCGCCAGCTCCGCACCCATTACGACCGAGGTCGCGACGAGGTGCTTTTCGCGGAGATCCGGTCGGCGGGCGGCAGCGTCGTCAACACGTTTCTCGGCCTGCTGTTTCTCGCGAACCGCGGGCAGATCCGGCTCCAACAGGACGAACTGTTCGGCGATCTATGGGTTCGCGATCCGGCCGGTGGAGCCGTCGAGGAGCCGGCCTCCGCCGACGACTGATCAGTCCGGCGCCTCCGTGTCCCGATCCCGCCGACGGAGATCGGGGCTGTCGGAGTCCATGAGCGTCTCCAGTTTGGCCTCGAACTCCTCGTCGGTTAGCTCACCGGCCGCGTACCGGCGTTTGAGCGCTTCGGTCGGGTCGTGCGCCTCGCGTTGGCCGATTCGGCGCCACCGCACGATCGCCCACCCGGCGAAGAGCGCGACCGTCACGACGGTCGTCGTTGCCGGCCAGAGCCAACCGACCGCGCCGAACGTCCAAAGCAGCCCGGCGAGCAACGCGCCGTCGCCGACGACGAGGAACACGCCGAGCATCTCGGCGGTGAATACGGATTCGTCGTCCGCCATATCGGATGTATCGTCCGAGGCTATTTTTCCGTTGCGGCGTCGGGAGGGCCGGAACGCGCCGTCGGTTGTCCCGGAGCGGCCGGTGCTCGCCGCGGGATCCGAGAAACACTGGAAGAATCATATACCGCGTAATAACTTCCGACCCCCCGCGTGGCTTGAGGTCGACGGGCGGGTTTATTCCCCACCCCGGTGAAACACCGCCCATGCGCGTCGCAGCGTTCACGAGCCTCGAGGGACCGAGTGGCGTAACGATCCGCGACACCGACGACCCCGACCCGGGGGCCGGCGAGGCGGTCGTCGACGTCGACGCGTGTTCGATCAACCGCCACGACCTGTGGATCCTGGAGGGCGACTCCGCGATGGTCGGCGAGGACGTGTTGCCGTTCGTCAGCGGGTTGGATCTCGCGGGCACCGTTCGATCGATCGGAACTGAGGCGTCCGGCGTCGCCCCCGGCGACCGCGTCGTTCTCTGTCCGAACGAGACGTGCGGCGTCTGTGAGTTCTGCCGGGACGGCCCCGAGAACCTCTGTTCGGAGTATGGGCTGTACCACGGCGGGTTGGCGGAGCGGGCCCTCGTCGACGCCGACCGGCTCCTCTCCGTCCCGGAGTCGCTGTCGCTTCGGGCCGCCGCGTCGATCCCGACGGCGTATATGACCGCCTGGCGGATGTTGAAGCGGGCGGCGGTCGAGCCGGGCGATCTGGTGTTCGTCCCCGGCGCGACTGGCGGCGTCGGCGTCGCTGCGACGCAACTGGCCGACGTGCTCCACGCCGAGACGATCGCGAGCTCGCGCTCGAGCGGGAAACTCGATCGCCTCGCGCCGCTCGGCGCCGATCACCTGATCGAATCGGACGATCCCGACACGCTCGCGGCCGACGTCGAAGCGATCGGCCGTCCCGACGCCGTTATCAACCACCTCGCGGGACCGTTCACCCGCCCCGCTCTGGAGGCGATGGACCGCGGCGGCCGGATGGTCGTCTGCGGTCGGACCGCCGGGTCGGTCTCCAAGTTCGACGTTCCCGACCTATTTATCGGGCACAAACGGGTCATCGGCAGCACGATGGGTACACAGGGCGATCTCCGTCGACTCGTCGGCCTCGCCGCCGAGGGTGCCTACGAACCGGTGATCGGCGGAACGTACGACCTCGAATCGACCGCCGAGGCGTTCGCCGACATGCAGCGTCGGGAGGCGTTCGGAAAGCTGATCGTCGAGCCGTAGCGCGCTCCGTTTAAACCGGACGGCCGTCGGCGACGGAGCGATCGCTTCGCGGGCACGTCCCACGGATCGTGCGCCACGCCTATTGGTCCGGTTTCCGTTGGGGGCGTATGGCCGACGCTATCGACACCACGCGTGCGCTCTTAGTCGACGCCTTCACGACCGACCCACTCTCCGGCAACCCGGCCGGTCTCGTCCCGGACGCCGACGGACTCACGGCGGAGGCGATGGCCGCGATCGCCCGCGAGTTGAACGCTTCCGAGACGGCGTTTCTCTCCCCGAGCGGGACGGCCGATCGCCGGATTCGCTACTTCACGCCCGCGGGCGAGATCGAACTCTGTGGGCACGCCACCGTCGCGGCGGGTGCGTGGCTCGCCGACTCGGGGCGACTCGAGGACGGGACACACACCTTCGAGACGAACGTCGGCCCCGTCGAGGTCGATATCGACGACGGGACGGTGTGGATGGAGGGCGAGGTTTCGGCGGTGTCCCGGATCGACCTGTCGTACGATCGGGTCGCGGCCGCGCTGGGGGCCGATCCGGCGACGCTTTCGGATATCGGTGCCGACCTCCCGCTCGCGACGGCGTCGACGGGGCTCGGCTATCTCGTCGTCCCGGTGAACTTTCTCGAAGCGCTCTCCGGGTTGGTGCCCGATCGCGACGCGATCGAGGCGTTGACGGCCGAACTGGACGTAACCGGCGTGTACGCGTTCACTTTCGATACGCTCGACGCCGATACGACGCTACACGGGCGGATGTTCGCCCCCGGCGTCGGCGTCGACGAGGATCCGGTGACGGGAACGGCCTCAGGAGCCGTCGGGGCGTACCTCCGGTCGGTTGAGGCGTTCGACGGCGAACTCCCGGCGGAGATGGTTTTCGAGCAGGGTCACTTCGTCGACCGTCCCGGGCGGGTTCGGGTTCGGGCCGTTTCCGATCCGGTTTCCGTCGGCGGGCGAGCGGTGACGGCTCTCGACGGAACGGTCTCGGTTCCCGACCTCGGCGGCGACGAAATCATCGAAGTGTAGCCGACTACGGAACGAATAGTCTAAGTTGGGGGGGCCAGAAGCACCACGCAATGACAGCAGACGGGACTGACGGTCTCGACAAACCCGTGCTCTGGCTGGAGGGAATCGGCTCCGAAGACATCGGGTTGGTCGGCGGCAAGGGCGCGTCCCTCGGGGAGATGACGGCCGCGGGATTGCCGGTCCCGCCCGGGTTTGTCGTTACCGCAGGAACGTACCGCGCGTTCATCGAGGGGACGGGGATCGACGAAGAGCTGTTCGAGGCGGTCGACGTCGATTCGGATGACTCCGAAGCGCTCGCCGCGGCCGAGGCGAAGGCGAAGGAACTCATCCTCGAAACGGAGATGCCCGAGGACGTTCGCGAGGACATTCTCGCGGCCTACGACGGCCTCGACGACGGGGAGGCGTTCGTCGCGGTTCGGTCGTCGGCCACCGCGGAAGACCTTCCGAGCGCCTCATTTGCCGGCCAGCAGGACACGTATCTCAACATCACTCGCGACGACCTCATCGAACGCATCAAGGACTGCTGGGCGTCGCTGTTTACCCAGCGGGCGATCTACTACCGGAACGAACAGGGGTTCGACCACGATATCGTCGACATCGCAGTCGTCGTCCAGCGGATGGTCGCCGCGGACAAATCCGGCGTGATGTTCACCTCACACCCCTCGACTGGGGAACCGAAGATCATCATCGAGGCCGCGTGGGGGCTCGGTGAGGCGGTCGTCTCGGGCTCCGTCTCGCCGGACAACTACGTCATCGACCGCGAGATCGACGAGGTTCTCGAGGCGACGGTCGCCGACAAGAAGATCATGATGCTCAAAGACGAGGAGACGGGCGAAACCGTCGAGCGCGCGGTCCCCGAGGACAGGCGAAACGCCCGCGTCCTCGACGACGAGGAACTCGGGCGACTCGCCGAACTGGGAGAACGGGCGGAAGCCCACTACGACGACCCCCAAGACGTCGAGTGGGCGATTGTCGACGGTGAGGTGTACATGCTGCAGTCCCGGCCGATCACGACGATCTCGGAGGAGTCGACCGCGGAGGCGGCGGCCGACGGCGACGGCGAGGGTGACGTGATCGTAAAAGGACTCGGTGCTTCCCCGGGGATCGCCTCCGGCCCGGTTCGGATCGTCGGCAAACTCGACCAACTCGACAAGGTCGGCGAGGGCGACATCATCGTCACGGAGATGACGACGCCGGATATGGTGCCGGCGATGAAACGCGCAAGCGGGATCATCACCGACGAGGGTGGGATGACGAGCCACGCGGCGATCGTCGCCCGCGAACTCGGCGCGCCGGCCGTCGTCGGTGCCGGAACGGCGACCGAACAGCTCGAGGACGGCCAGATCGTCACGATCGACGGCGACAAGGGAAGCGTCACAGAGGGCGCCGCCGAACCGGACGAGCAGACGGATTCGATCGACGAGGTCCGCCCGGAAAACCCCGTCAAACCGATGACGGCAACGGAGGTCAAAGTGAACGTCTCCATCCCGGAGGCCGGCGAACGGGCGGCCGCGACGGGCGCGGACGGCGTCGGTCTGCTCCGGATGGAACATATGATCCTTTCGACGAACAAGACGCCCGAGCGCTACATCGACGACCACGGAGAGGACGCCTACGTCGAGGAGATCGTCGACGGTGTCCGTGGCGTCGCCGACGAGTTCTACCCCCGGCCGGTTCGGGTCCGGACGCTCGATGCGCCGACCGACGAGTTCCGACAGATGGAGGGCGGCGAGAACGAACCACACGAGCACAACCCGATGCTCGGCTACCGGGGGATCCGACGGAGCCTCGACCGCCCCGAGTTCTTCAGATACGAACTCGAGGCGTTCCGACGGCTCTTCGAGATGGGTTACGACAACGTCGAGGTCATGTTCCCCTTGGTCAACGACGCCGATGACGTCATCCGGGCGCGAGACCTGATGGAGTCCGCGGGCGTCGATCCGGAAAAGCGATCCTGGGGCGTCATGATCGAAACGCCCGCTGCGGCGCTATCGATCGAGGGGATGGCCGAAGCCGGGATCGACTTCGCCTCCTTCGGCACGAACGACCTGACGCAGTACACCCTCGCCGTCGACCGGAACAACGAACACGTCGCCGATCAGTTCGACGAACTCCACCCCGCGGTGCTTCGGCTGATCGGCGACACAATCGAACTCTGCCGGGAGTACGACGTCGCGACGAGCATCTGTGGCCAGGCGGGCTCGAAACCGGAAATGGTCCGGTTCCTCGTCAACGAGGGCGTTTCCTCGATCTCGGCGAACATCGACGCGGTTCGGGACGTCCAACACGAGGTCAAACGGAAAGAACAGAAACTGCTGCTCGATTCGATCCGGTAACCGAGTTCGGCCGCGCTGTGGTCGTCCCGAGTGTGATCGCCGTTCGCGGGTACTTTGGTTTTATGACGCATACGACTCAACATGCTTCTCGAAATCCTACGCTGGGCGGTGATCACGGGTGTTCTGCTCGTAGTGTTGTTCTTTTTATACCGGTTCTTCGAACCGTTCTGAGGGTGACCGTCCGATGACGAAACGACTGACGCCACGACGATTATACGACGGGTGAAACGGAATGACTGATCCGACAATATATGTCATCCGGAACGAAGTAGATCCGGATATGCGGTTCCATTGTGACGCACTGACGGGACAGCTCCCCGGCGCGACGGAACTCGATTACGTCGCCGGTGATCGGGTGTCACTCGACGGTGCCGACGGTGTGGTCCTCACCGGAAGTACCGCCGCCGTCTACGAGTCCGAATCACGTCCGTGGATCGACGACCAGATGCGGCTTGTTCGTTCGCTCGTCGATGCAGACGTCCCGACGCTCGGAGTCTGTTTCGGCCACCAGATCGTCAATGCCGCGCTCGGGGGGACCGTCGAACACGTCGGCACGACGGCGACGCTCGTCGAGGCGACCCTCGCCGACGATCCGCTGTTCGACGGTGTCGATCCGGTCGTCGTCTCACTCCACGGTGACATCGTCACCGAGCCGGGCGACCGAATGGCGGTCATCGCCGCCGCCCACCACGCCCCCGTCTTCGGGACTCGGCACGAGGACGCGCCCGTCTGGACGGTACAGTTCCACCCGGAACTCGATGGAACCCACCGCGAGAAACTGGACGCCTTCGGTTGGACTTGCGGTGAGTTCGACTTCGGCGATGTTTCGGCCGCCCGGCTGTTCGGCAACTTCGAACGGATCGTTCGCGATCGAACGCCGTGAGCCGATCGGGAACCGGTAACCGACACGCATAACTCACGCGGCCGTTTGAACGTGCGTATGCAGCGGGCCGAGCCACAGGAGTTCTCCCGGGTGCTGTCGTCGATGTGCACCGAACCGCACCCGGTGGCCCGCGATGCGGCCGAACGCTTCCTCTCGAGCAACCCCGGCGATCCCGGGACGTACGGGACGGTTTCGGAACTCGAACGCGAGGCGGTCGACATGCTCGGAACTGTCGCCGGGCTTCCGGACGCGGCGGGGTACGTCGCCTCGGGCGGCACCGAGTCGAACCTGCAGGCGATCAGACTCGCCCGCAACCGGGCCGACACGCGAACGCCGAACTTCGTCGCCCCGGCGTCCGCCCACTTCTCGTTCCGCAAGGCGGCCGACGTCCTCGGCGTCGAACTCCGGACCGCGCCCCTCGAGGAATACCGAGCGAACCTCGATGCCGTCGCCGAGTTGATCGACGGCGATACGGTCTGTGTCGTCGGCGTCGCCGGAACGACCGAGTACGGACGGGTCGACCCGATTTCCGCCCTCGCCGACATGGCGATCGACGCCGGCGCGCTCTGTCACGTCGATGCCGCTTGGGGTGGGTTCGCTCTCCCGTTTACCGAACACGCCTGGGACTTTTCCGACGCCGACATCCACACGATGACGATCGATCCCCACAAGATGGGCCGAGCGGCGGTCCCCGCCGGTGGCCTCCTCGCTCGGGGCCCGGAACTGCTCGACGAACTCGCGGTCGACACCCCGTATCTGGAGTCGACTTCCCAGATGACGCTGACCGGAACGCGAAGCGGAGCCGGCGTCGCGAGCGCGGCGGCCGTCATGGACGAACTGTGGCGCGACGGTTACGCTGCCCAGTACCGCCGCGCCCGCTCGAACGCCGACTGGCTGGCCGCCGAGATGCGAACCCGCGGGTACGGCGTCGTCGAACCGATCTTGCCGATCGTCTCGATCGACCTTCCGGAGGCGTTGATCGGCGACCTCCGCGGGGCCGGGTGGCGGCTCTCGCGAACCGAGGCGGGCGAGGCCCGCGTCGTCTGCATGCCGCACGTGACGCGCTCGATGCTGCGTGAGTTCCTCGGGGACCTCGACCGGCTCTCGGCTTGAGGCCGCCGCGAGAACGGGACTGTTTTACCGCCCTGGCCCGGGATGTCGTGTATGCACGAGGAGTTCCCGACGGATTCGCCGGCGGTGGTCACCTGTGGGTTGCCGTACGCCAACGGCGACCTCCACGTCGGCCACCTCCGGACGTACGTCAGCGGCGACGCCTACTCGCGGGCGCTCGACCGACTCGGCCAATCGGTCGCGTTCGTCTGTGGGTCGGACATGCACGGGACGCCGATCGCGGTCAACGCCGCCGAGGCGGACATCGATCCCGAGACGTTCGCCCTCGAGTATCACGAACAGTACGAGAGGACGTTCCCGAAGTTCAACGTCGAGTTCGACAACTACGGCCACACCCACGACGAGACGAACACGGAAATGACCCGGTCGTTCGTCCGGTCGTGGATCGACGGCGACCACGTCTTCGAAAAGGAAATCGAGGTCGCGTGGGACGCCGAAACCGACCAGCCGCTCCCGGATCGGTTCGTCGAGGGAACCTGCCCGTACTGTGGGGAGCGTGCCCGCGGCGACGAGTGTGACGACGGCTGCCAGCGGCACTTGGAACCGGGAGAGATCGAAGATCCGGTGTCGACGATCACCGGCAACCCGGCGGAGTACCGCACCCGCCCGCACAAGTTCCTCCGGCTCTCGGACTTCCAGACGTACCTCCAGGGCTTCATCGAACGGCTCGAAGGCACCGACAACGCGAAACACCAGCCCCGCGAGTGGATCGAGGGTGAGCTTCAGGACCTCTGTATCACCCGCGATATGGACTGGGGAATCGACTATCCGGGCGAGGACCAGGAGGATCTAGTGCTGTATGTGTGGGTCGACGCGCCGATCGAGTACGTCTCCTCGACGAAACAGTACTCCGACCGCGTCGGGAAAGCTGAGTACGACTGGGACGCCGTCTGGGGCGATCACTCCGGGCCGGAGTCGACGGTCCCCGAGGGCGGCGAGATCGTCCACATCATCGGCCACGACATCATTCAACACCACACGGTGTTTTGGCCGGCGATGTTGCGCGGTGCGGGCTTCAACGAGCCGAGAGCCGTGATGGCCTGCGGGTTCGTCAACCTCGCTGGGGAGGCCTTTTCGACTTCCAGGAACCGCGCCGTCTGGGCCGACGACTACGTCGAGTCGGGGCTGGATCCGGACCTCTATCGGTACCACATCGTCACCGGCAGCGAGTTCACCGCGGACGTGAACTTCTCGTGGGACGGCCTCCAGGAACGCGTCAACAGCGAGTTGGTCGGCACCCTCGGGAACTTCCTGTACCGATCGCTCCTGTTCGCCGAGCGAAACTACGGGGGAACGCCCGACGCCGACACGAGCGAGGAGGTCGAAACGAGAATAGAGGCGGCGACCGAAGCGTTCCGGGAGGCGGTCAACGACTACCGGGTTCGCGGCCTCGGGCGCGTCCCGGTCGAACTGGCGAAGTTCGGCAACGAGTACATCCAGCGGCACGAACCTTGGAAGCTCACCGACGACGAGCCCGAACGGGCCGCCCAGGTCATCCGCGATTGCGTCCAGCTCTCGAAGGCCATCGCCGTCCTGATGGAACCGGTCCTGCCGGGCAAGGCCGAACGACTCTGGACACAGCTCGGCGAGGACGGCTCCGTCGCCGACGCCGACCTGGACGAGGCACTTTCGAGCCCGCCAGCGACGTTCGGCGAGCCCGACGAACTGTTCGAGAGGATCGAGGACGACCGCGTCGAGGAACTCAACACACAACTCGAGGAGCGCGTCGCCGCCGCCGAATCCGACACGGGTTCCGAGGAGGACGGTTCCGAGGACTCTCCGGAGCTAAAGCCGATCGCCGACGACCGGATCGGGTTCGAAACGTTCCAAGACCTCGATCTCCGGGTCGGCGAGATCCTGCGCGCCGACCCGATCGACGGGGCCGACAACCTCGTAAAACTCGAAGTCGACATCGGGGTCGAGACCAGACGGATCGTCGCCGGGATCAAGGGGCTTTACGACCTCGAGACGTTGCCGGGGACGCGAATCGTCGTCGTCGCCAACCTCGAAAAAAGCGAACTGTTCGGTGTCGAGTCAAACGGCATGCTCCTCGCCGCCGGCGAGGAAGCGGACCTGTTGACGACTCACGGGGACGCGAAACCGGGGACGAAGATCAAATGAGCGCCGACAACCGTTTGTGGGTCGAGGGGGATGTAGACGTATGAGGGATAGCGAGGATCGAGCGAAGCGAAATCCTCAAAGAAACCCAGCGGGGAGTGATGCGACCCGCGAGGACAGCGAGGACGACCACGGGGAGTCCTCGAAACAGCGAGCGGGAGGAGCGACGCGACGACACGCGGACAGCGAGGACGACCACGGGGAGTCCTCTGAAAACACGGGCAGTGAGCACAGCGAGGACGGTTCGCGAAACATCTCGAACAGCCCGGCCGAGACGGACGAATCGAGCGACGACGAGTGGGAGTGGCAGTACACTCTCGAGGACCTCAAGGAGCGCGAAGCACGGGCCGAGGCGAACGCGGAGGCGGAAAAACGCCGTACCGAACCGGTCGAACCAGGATCGCCTTCCCTCGAACACGCGGCGTTCGTCCTGCTCGGCGTTGTCTTCACACTGTTTATTCTTTCGCGGTTGCTCGTTGGGTAGCGAGGAGGACCGCAGGGAGTCCTCGGGAAAGTCGAACGGTGAGCATCGCGAGCCGTGAGATAGCGAGGAGGACCGCAGGGAGTCCTCGGGAAAGTCGAACGGGCGCTCTCGCGGTACGGACGGATGGCTCCAAGAGGGGAGACGAACGTCAGGTCTCCGCCGATCCCCCCGATCAGCGTCGACTGTACCGACACGGTCGGCGAGGCACACGTCTTCCACGCGCTGGCGGCCGGCGCGGACGGTGTTGCGATCGTCGGCTGTGGCGGTGGCTGTCTCCACTCCGGTTCCGATCCGAAAGCCGAACTGGTCGGACGGCTCAACCGGACGACGGCCGATCTCGGCCTCGGCGAACGGGCCGAGTTCTTTGTGCCCGATCCGATGGAAACGAGGCTGAGGCCGGATCGAACGGGAGCGGAACGGAAGCGGGACCGAGCCAAGACGAGACGGAAACACCGGACAACGCCTCCGGGGGCTCGACATCTCTGAGAGATCATCAAACTAACTCTCCCTCCCCGTCCGAAGCGTTAACCGCCGGGCAGCCGTACTATAGGTCATGGCAGAACTGTTCGGAATGTCGGTGCCGTTCTTGCTCGTCCTCGTCGGGGCGGCACTGATGATCATGGAGGCGTTCGCCCCCGGTGCACATTTCATCGTGCTCGGGGTCGCGCTGCTCGCGGCGGGGCTTGCGGGACTTGTCCTCGGTAGCGTCCTCCCCGCCGCAGCGCTTCCCATCGTGTTGGCAGCCGTCGTTCTCGTCGCCGGCGGGGTGGCGCTGTACGGCTATCGGCAGTTCGATTTCTACGGCGGCAAAGGCTCCGGTCGGACGAGCGACTCGGACTCGCTGCAGGGCAAAACCGGAACTGTCACCCAGCGCGTCACGAAACGCGAAGGGGAGGTCAAACTCGACGGCGGCGGGTTCAACCCTTACTATCAGGCCCGTGCGCTCGACGGCGAGATCGAGGAGGGTGCGGAGGTGATGGTGATCGACCCCGGCGGGGGGAACGTGGTGACTGTCGAATCCGTCTCGGCGTTCGAGGACGACATCGACCGCGAACTCGCCGCCGATCGGATGAAACGCGAGCACGAATCCGAGCGCGACGACCGCGATCGTGATCGTGATCGCCGCCGGGACGCCGACACGGACCGCGAGGGTGAGAGCGAACCGGCTTGAAATCCCGCCACCGGAAGCGTGTGATCATTCCTGAACCCACTACCCCAACCGGGCTTCCCACTCGTCGGCCGGCATCGATTCGCCCCTGACGCCGTCCGAGCCCTGCTCCAACAACAACACGGCTGCCTCGTCCATCACGTCGTCGTCGAGGATCGCGTCGCGCTCCTCGGCGTCAAGATGGTCCCAGAAGCCGGTGTCGGCGCGACCGCCGGGATCGAGGCAGTTGACATTGATCTCGGGTTCGAGCTCGAGCGCGAGCGTCCTCGAGAACCCCTCGAGGGCCCACTTCGAGGCGACGTAGGGACCCCACCCGGCGGATCCACGGCGACCCAGCCCAGAGGAGATGTTGATCACGTTGCCGGCGTCCATCGCCCGGGCGGCGTGTTTCGCACAGAGAAAGGCTCCGGTGACGTTTACGTCCATGATGAGCCGCCAGTCCGCGACGTCGACAGCCGTCGTCTCCCGGAGCTCGTCGTAGAGGCTCAACAGCCCGACCGCCGCGTTGTTGACGAGCCCCGTTACCTCGCCGTACGCCTCCAGCGTCGCCCCGACGGCGGCTTCGACGGCGGCCTCGTCGGTCACGTCGGTGGGCACGACGAGCGTCTCGCCGGCCGCCGCCTCTGCGACCGCATCCAGTTCGTCGCGACTCCGGGCACACAAAACCGTGTTCGCTCCCTCGCGTGCGAAGCGCTTCGCCATCGACGCGCCCAGACCGCGGCTCGCGCCGGTCAGAATAACCGTTTCGTCGTCGAGTCGTCCCATGGGTGTCGGGTCGGCGGCGATCGATAAAAACGCGCGGATGGGACCGACCGGACCGTCGGTCTACCGTCCGCCCCGAGCGGGGCGAGGAGTTCGGCTCTGGAGACCACCATTCCCGGCGAGCGATCACCGTACTTCCGATCGGCCTCAGTACGCTCCGCCCGCAGCGTCCCCTGCGTCGTCGTCTCCGTTGTCCGCCTCGGCGCTGCTGCCGTCGCCTTCGTCGCCGTCGTCGTCCCCGTTGCTCCCATCGGTATCGCTGTCGTCGTCCCCGTCGTACTCCTCGTCGCCGTAGAGCACCCGCGTCCCGCTGGCGACCGGACGGATGAGGTACTCGCCGTTGCCGCGGCGGAACGGCGCGAAGTCGGCGATGAACCGGGTCCGTTCCTCAGCACGGATCTCGAAGGCGTGTTTGAACTGCAGTGGGGCGTTGCCGGGCGTCTCGACGACCGCTTCATCGCCGCTCTCGAGGGTGCCGGTCGTCCCGCTGACGTTCAACTGGAGGAACTGGTAGTCGCCAGTTTCGACCTCCGTCTCGTCGATGAGCTGTGTTTCGTCGCCCTGCAACTGGACGAGATCGGCCTCCTGTGGCTCCTCGAACTCGATGTAGCGGCGGCCGGAGCCTCGGTTGACGTCGTCGTTCTCTTCCTCGTCGTCCTCGTCCTCGTTCTCTTCTTCTTCCTCGCTTTCGTCGTCACCGTCAGTGTCATCGACGTCCTCGTCACCATCGGGCTCTTCGTCATCGTCCTCCGTCTCCACATCGCCGTCTGCGTCGTCGGGTTTGACCCAGATCCCCTCGATGGTCACGATGAGCGACTCGAAGTCGGCGATGTCGTTCGGCTGATCGGTGACGCTCGTCGAGAGGAGACCTGTCTCCTCGTCCGAATCGCCGTCCTCGGATCCGTCGTCCGAACCGTCGTCGTTTCCGTTTCCGCTTCCGTTTCCGTTCCCCGTACAACCAGCCACGGCACCGGTCGTGACGACCGCACCGAGGCCTTCAAGATATTTTCGTCGATCCATACGTATTGAGATGGATCTGATAGTATACCTCTTGTGGCCGATCAAACCCCTCATTGGCATTCGGTACCACGTTCATCCGTGCTTACGGATAATCGGCACTTTCCGGTACGTGGGTGACGAGTAAAAATGAGAACCGAGGTCGTCCGCCGGTCCGCGTTTACTCCGCCGAAATCACGTCGTCGATGCGGACGATCATCGTCGCGGCTTCGGTCGCGGACTCGATGGCCTCGCGTTTGACCGCCGCGGGGTCGAGGATGCCGTGTTCGATGGGATCGCCGACGTTGCCGGACTGTCCCTCGCTGATGAGGCCGCCACGGCCCTCGGAGTCGTGGGTCGACCGGAGGTTGACCAGAGCGTCGATCGGGTCCATCCCGGTGTTCTCGGCGAGCGTCCGGGGCAACACGTCGACGGCGTCGGCGAACGCCTCGATCGCGAGCTGTTTGCGTCCCTCGACGCTCGCGACGCTCGTCCGGATGTGATCGGCGATCGCGATTTCGGTCGCGCCGGCGCCCGGGACGACGCCGCCCGCATCGAGTGCGGCCGTGACGACGTCGAGGGCGTCTCTGAGGGCGCGTTCGAGCTCGTCGGCGACGTGTTCGGTGCCGCCACGGGCGAAGACGGTGACGGTTTCGGCGGCCGCGCCGCCCTCGACGAACGCGAGCTCGTCGTCGCCGAAGGACTCGACGCGCACCGTCTCCGCGGTTCCGAGATCCGCCGTTCCGAAGTCGTTCAGCGTCCCGATCGTTCGCGCCCCGGTCGCACGCGCGATCGAGCGCGCCTCGTCGTCGTCGACGGAGTCGAACGCGAGGATGCCTTCCTTGGCGAGATACGAGGCGACGAGGTCGTCGACGTCACCGGTGACGAACGCGACGTCGACGCCCGCGTCGGCGACGGTTTCGGCGTAGCCCCGGAGCTCGGATTCCTCGGCTTCGATCGCAGCGTTGAGTTGGTCGACGTCGGTGATGTCGTACTCGGCGTCGATCTCGGCCTCGCGGACCTCGAGATCGAGGTCGAAGACGCCGATCGAGGCGTCCTCGACGGTCGCCGGCATGTCGTCGTGCAGTGGCTCCTCCTCGCTGATGACGCCTTGAACGAGTTCAGTTGCCGAGGCGCCCGCGCCGGTTTGGGTCCGGATCGTGATGGCGTCGCGGTCGACGCCGTCGTCGCCTCGGACCTGCTGGACCGCAGCGACGATCGTCTCCCCGAGCGCGGCGGCGTCGATGTCGCCGGTTCCCTTGCCGGTCATCGACGATTCGGCGACCGCGGTGAGGACGTCGTCGTCGAGTTCGTCGGTGAGCGTTACGTCCTCGATCGCCTCGAGGGCGAGGCGGGCGGCCTCTTGATACCCCTCGACGATCGTTGTCGGATGGATGTCGTCGTCGATGAGGTCCTCGGCCTGGGCGAGCAGCTGCCCGGCGAGGACGGACGCCGTCGTCGTGCCGTCGCCGACCTCCTCTTCCTGTGTCTCGGCGACCTCGACGATCATCTGGGCGGCGGGGTGTTCGATGTCCATCTCCTGGAGGATCGTCGCGCCGTCGTTCGTGATGACGACGTCGCCGGAGTCGGAGACGAGCATCTTGTCCATTCCGCGGGGCCCGAGCGTCGTGCGGACGGACTCGCTTACGGCCTTTCCGGCTGTGATGTTCGACGACTGCGCGTCCTTTCCGCGCGTCCGTTCGGTATCCTCGTTGAGAATGAAAAGCGGCTGACCGCGTCGCTGGCGCATCTGCTGTGACATGTTCAGTTGATATGTCGTCAGCGGTTCTATATAAAGGTTTCGCAACGCTCGGCGGACGGGGCTCCGCTGTGCCCCGCTCGACCGGTGGGTTTTTATCGTCGATCGTGAACCGCGACGGCCCGATCGGTGCGCGCCGAAAGCCCCCGGGGGTTCCGCCGCGGGTTCCGGTCGGTGTACCGCGCCCGGAGGCCGTCGGCGTACCCGCGGCTCCCGCCGAGAACGACGTCGCGTCCGTTCCCCAACCACGCGGTCGGCTTCCCGTCGCCGCGTACAACGTCTCGAAGCGCGCTCCCGGCGTCGACCGCTGCGTGTCTGAGCGTCCGGAACGGTACCGTCGGGTGTATCCCGTAGTTCTTCGCGAGTCGATAGGCCAGCGATCGGTACCGCATCCGCCAGTCGCGTTCGGCCGTACCGCCGTCGGCCGCGGCTTCCCGGGAGACGCACATCTCCGGCGACCAGACGACTTCGCGTCCGATGCCCGCGACACGATGGGCGGCGTCGCGGGCGCCGCCGACGCCGAGGTACTCGTCGAACCCGTCGATCGCCTCCACGAGGGTCCGAGTGAACGCGACGTTTCCGCCGTTGAAGTACGTAACTGTCCGCCCCCGGATCCGCCTGGACTCGACGGTGTCAGTCGCGACGCCGGCGTCGAGGCGCTCGTGTGTCGGGCCGGTGACGGCCCCGTTCTCGGCCAACCCTTCTTTAACGGCGTCGAGCCAACCCTCTTCGACGGCCGTCGCGGGCGCGACGAAGCCGACGGCGTCACCCCGGATTCGATCGAGCCCGGCATTCCGAGCGACGTTGACGTTCCGTTCGTCGATCTCGACGAGCACGTCGACGTCACTCCGGGCCCTGACCATCCCGCTCGTGCCGTCGGTCGAGGGTCCGTTGACCACGACGACCTCGTGGGGGCGCTCGGCCGCGATCGAGTCGAGACAGCCCCGTAGCTCCTCGCGTTCGTTCAGCGTCGGGACCACGACCGAGACATCCATGCGTGAGATAGCGTTGCCCTCCACTAAAAACTCCGTACCTGTCGTTCACGAAGAATCCAGGGAGCCGCCTCGACGCTCACTCGGGAACCCGCGCGTTCCAGTACGACACGGATGCGATCCGATCGCCGAACAGGGTACGGCCGAGCGTCGTATCAGCCCTCCGAAACGGTCGGGCGACCCACTCCGGAACCGCTCGATAGAAGCCGTACGGGACGACAAAGTCGTGGGACGCGTCGGCGAGTTCGAGCCCCGCGCCGACGATCAGCTCCCTGGCTTCCCGTCCGGAGTACAGCCGCGACCCCATCGGAAGCGCCCAGTTGTAGATCGATCTCGTGGAGTACCGGTTGAACGTGTCGAAAAACACCCGTTCCGTCGAGACGCGCCGCATCTCTTTTATAAATCCTTCCGGATCGGGGGCGAGGTGGAAAAACCGCATTGCGAAGACGGCGTCGAAGTGGTCGTCCGGGAACGGAAGCCGTCCGGCGTCACCCTGCATGAACGACAACACGTCGGCTACGCCGGCCGCGCGCGCCTTCTGTCGCCCCTGTTCGAGCATCGCCTCGGAGATGTCCATCCCGACGACGTCGGCCCCTCGGTTCGCGAGCATCACGGTGAATCGGCCGGTGCCGCAGGCGACCTCGAGGATCCGTTTGTCCTCGACCGGTCCGAGGGCATCCAGCACGGCCTCTTTTTCGCGCTGATCGATGAAGCGCCCGCCGTCGGAGAACCGCTTGTCGTCGTACGTCTCCGCGACGTCGTTTTCCTGATACCACTCCTGTCCCTTCACACTGTTCGAGTCGACCTCCCCGAAATATAAAAGGATGTGGATCGGTCGAAGCGGCGTCGAGTCGCGGACTCGCTTCCGGACCGGGTTACGAATATAAGGCATCATTATACTCATTTGATTATTCGTATTGTTTTGTCGTGCATATAGCGAAGTTTTACGGGTGCGTTCCCTGCACAGCACCGTATGAGCACCACCACGGAGGAACGCTCACGCCAAGCCGAATCGCCACTCGCCGACCCGGAGTTTCGTGAAACGCTCCGGGAACTCCCCCCGAGCGCGAAACTCGTCGCGAAGGTTCTAGAGGACACGAGGCCGCTCTCGCAGGGGCAACTCGCCGAGGAGTCGCTCCTGCCTGACCGGACCGTACGGTACGCGCTCAACCGCCTTGAAGAGGAGTCCCTCGTCGAATCGCGGTACTCCTTTCACGACGCCCGAAAACAGGTGTACTTTCTGGTCGCCTGAGACGGTTCCCTTTTTATCACCACCGGGCACGGCTCGCCGCTCGCCAGTGGCGCTCACGCCAACCCGTATGACGCTTCGACGACGGGTTCGGTTCCGGGTATAGCGGTTTACTCCGATCCGCCGAACCCGACCGCCTCGGCGTCCGCCGCCGCCAGTTCGGCCGCCCCGTCGATATCGAACTCGGCGACGATATCCCCGTCACGGACGAGCGGTTCGAGTAACGCTTCACCGCCCTCCGGTCCTTCGGCGTCCGAGCGCCCGACGTGGTGCCCACCGTCCGGCGTCCGGTAGACGGCCTTCGGGCCGGGGAGTTTTCCCCGCTTTGCCGCCGGTTCGCCGTCGACTTCGACGATATCGAGGGCGAAATCGAGGGGATCGGCGTTCGTCACGTAACTCCCGACGCCGAAGCCGTCCACGACGTCACGGAGTTCGCGGATCGATTCGGGGGTGATTCCACCGCTGACGAAGATGCCGACGTCACCGTGGCCGGCCGTCTCGAGTTTCCACCTCGTCTCCCGGATGATGTGTTTGAAATCGCCGCGCCGCGAGCCGGTGGTGTCGAGTCTGACGCTGTCGAACCCCAACTCCGCGGCCCGTACCGCCTCGTCGACCTCGTCGTCGTACGTGTCACAGAGCGCGATCCGGGGGACGTCCTCGGCGACCGCCTCGTCGAACGCCCGCCAGGCGTCTTCTTGATTCCCCGGGCCAAAACAGAGCATCAGCGCGTGCGGCATCGTGCCCGAGGCGGTCCGATCCATGAGGTCGGCGGCGGCGACGTGGGAGAAGCCGTCGAACCCACCGACGAGCGCGCTCCTGTCGACCGTGCCGGCGATCGACGGGTGGACGTGACGCGCGCCGAAGCTCAACATCGACGCCTCGGGGGCCGCCCGCCGAGCGCGTAACGCCGCCGTCGCCATCGCCGAGGGGTGCGAGAGAAACCCCAGAATCGACGTTTCGAGCCGGGCGAAATCGAGGTACGACCCTTCGATCCGGACGACCGGACCGCCGTCGAACAGCGTCCCCTCGGGAAGCGCGTCGGCGTCGACGTTTCTCCCCTCCAGAAGGCGGGCGACGTCGGCCAATCCGGCAAACACCTCGAACTCGCCCGTCGGGAACTGGTCGGCCGTCACCTCGGCGACGACGTGCGGGTCGCTTCCGGCGTGTTCTAGCGCCTCCTCCGTCCGGAGGAAGTACGCGTCCGTCGCCCGCCCCTCGGCGATGGCGGCGTCGGGAACGATATCGAACATACCGCACCGTCTCACGGCAGTTCGAAAAAGTTACGCTTCCGGTTCGTCGTCGCCGGAAGGGTCGGGCTCCGGTTCAGTGACGGCGTCGAGCAGTGCCTCCTCTTCGACAGTCCACCCCCGCCTGTTGAAAAACGCCGCCACGTTGTGGCAGTCGCGCTCGAGGAACTCCCGGCTGTTCGGGTGATGGACGGTGACGGCCTGCCCCAAATCGAGCAGGCAGAGCTCACCTTCGTGGACGACAATGTTGTACTCGGAGAGGTCCCCGTGGATGAGGCCGGCTCGGTAGAGCCGTCGCATGTACTCACGGACGACCTCGTACGCCGTCTGTGGGTTCTCGACGTCGACTTCGTTGAGCCGCTTTGCCCGCCCTTCGGCGTCGCCGAGATACTCCATCACGAGGACGTTCCGCTCTATGGCCACCGGTTCGGGAACCCGAACGCCGGCCGCTCGGGCTCGCTTGAGGTTCGCGAACTCCTTTTTTGTCCATGCGACCACGACTTTCTTTTTGTCGGATCCGATCCCCTCGAACCGTGGATCGCCGTCGAGATACTCCCGCATCTGGCGGAAATCGGAGGCGTTGATCCGGTAGACCTTTACTGCGACCTCGCCGTCGGGGGCCAACGCGGTGTAGATGTTGGCCTCCTTTCCGGTCGAGATCGGGCCGCCGAAGGCGTCGATATACCCGTCCTGGACGAGTTTGTACAGCGCGCCGAGCGTCGCGTCGTCGAACACCGATGCTTCGACCTTGAACTGTTCGGTGTTTTTGATCCGCTTGCGGAACTCGAGGAACTCACGGTCCTGTCTGCGGGCGATCCGATCGGCGTCAGTGTCGGCGACGTCTATGTCCTCCCACTCGTCGCCGACACCGTCGTCGCCGGATTCGAGCAGGCCGTACTCCTCGGTCATTCGTCGTCGTTACACTCCGGCGACTGAAAGCCTCACCGGTCAGGGCGGCCTCAGCGTTCGTCGATGGGCGTCACCGTCAGGCCCCTGGGGCCAACGTACCGCGAACGGGGTCGGATAAGCCGGTTGCCGTCGTACTGTTCGAGGACGTGTGCGATCCAGCCGCCGACGCGGCTCATCGCGAAGATCGGGGTGTAAATGTCGACCGGGATCCCCATCTGGTAGTACGTCGACGAGGAGTAGAAATCGACGTTCGGCGCGAGTGCTTTCTCCTCCATCAGATACTCCTCGATCGCGACGGAGTAGTCGTGCCAGTGCGGGGTCCCGGCGGCCTCACCCAGCGCTTCGGACTCCTCGGAGAGAATCCTCGCACGCGGATCCTTGACGGAGTACACGCGGTGGCCGAACCCCGGAACACGGTCGCCGGATTCGAGCCGGTCCGCGGCCCATTCTACCGGATCCTTCCCGGAGGCGTCGAGTTCGAGCAGCGCATCCATCACGTCCTGGTTCGCGCCGCCGTGGAGGCTCCCGGAGAGCGTTCCGATCGCGGAGGTGATCGCGGAGTGGAGGTCCGCAAGCGTCGAGGCGGTCACCTTCGCGGAGAACGTCGAAGCGTTCAGACCGTGGTCGGCGTGCAACACGAGCGCCATGTCGAACGTCTCCGCGAGCACGTCGTCGGGTTTCTCGTCGTTGAGCATGTACAGGAAGTTGCTCGCGTGGTCGAGACTATCGTCGGGTTCGACCGGGTCGTCGCCGTTTCGGATCCGAGAAAACGCCGCCAACGCCGTGGGAACTTTCGCCGTGATCCGACGACCCTTCCGGAGGTTGGCATCTTCATCGGTCGGATCCGCGCCCGCGTCGGGGTCGTACGCCGAGAGGTTCGACACGATGGTCCGGAGCGCGGCCATGGGTTCCTCGCCGGACTCGGCGAGGGTGCGAACGAGCCGGTGTGCGCCTTCGTCGAGGCGTCGTTCCTCCGTCATCGAAGCCTCGAACGATTCGAGCTCCCCGGCGGTCGGCAGTTCGCCGTGCCAGAGTAGATACAGAACTTCCTCGAAACTCGCATTACGCGCGAGATCGTCGATCGTGTACCCCCGATACACCAACTCCCCGGCCTCGCCGTCGATAAAGCTCAGCGACGATTCGGCCACCAGAACGCCTTCTAACCCTTTTTTGAGCTCCTCGGTCATGTGCTGGCTGTTTCAATGCACGGGAGAAAAGGGTTGCCGTTTCCCGTGAAAGATCGTGACCCTTTGGTATCGGAAACGCCGACAGTTATCAGTAGGTCTAATAACGGCCACGGCCCGAGTAGTTGTAATGACGACTTTCGGCACCGCGAGCGCATCGCCCGGTGAGATGGACATCGGGCGGCTCCCGGTCGGCGAAGCACGCGATGGCTCCGAGGTCGGGCTCCCGGTTGCGGTGATCAACGGCAGCCGGGACGGCAAGACGTTGTACGTGCAGGCCGTTTCCGACGGCGACGAGCTCAACGGACTGGGCGTTATCCGTCGGCTCGTTCCGCAGCTCGACCCCGAGGAAATCGCGGGCGAACTTCTCATCGTCGGCATCGCGAACTACTACGGATTCCTCGTCGGCGAACACCGAAACCCGATCGACGACACCAAACTCAATCGGGCCTTTCCGGGCAACGAATCCGGGACGACTTCCGAACGGATCGCCGCCGCGATCTTCGACGCCGTGGCCCGCGCCGATCTCGCGCTCGATCTCCACCAGGGATCGACGTCGTGTATGATAAACGAAACCCGCGTTCGGTGTGGCACCAGACACCGACTCCACCGGGATTGCCTCGAACTGGCGAAGGTGTTCGGCTGTGGGTATATCCTCGATCTGAAGGGACCGGACGGGCAACTCGCCCGCGCCGCTCCCGACGAGGGCGTCCCGACGATCGACCCCGAACTCGGCGGGGCGGTCGGCTGGGACGAAACCTCGATCCGGAAAGGCGTCAAAGGCGTATTTAACGTCCTGTATCACTACGGGTTCCTCGACGGGGAGATCACCACCGCGCCCCAGACACGCGCCTCGAACTTCGAACAGTACGGCTCCCCCGCCGGCGGACTGGTGAACCTCGAGGTCGACCTCGGCGACCGGGTTTCCCGCGGTGACACGCTCTTCGAGATTACCGACCCGTTCGGCACCGTCAAGGCCAAAACTACTGCTGGATCCGGGGGTATCTTCTGGCGACACCGTCGGCTGCCACAGGTCGCATCCGGCGAGTACGTTTGCTCGGTCGGAACGAACATCGACGAGTACTGATCGAACGTCGCTGACCGCCGTCCGATGCGCTCCCGGAATCGGCCGACCGTTTATAACTCAGGACGGAACCAACTCCCCGCGTGACGTAGCGAAGGCCGGCGAGCGACCGAGGCTGTCGCGTGGGGTATCGCCGCCGGGCCGTCCCCACCTGTTCGCCGGACCGAAGCTCACAGGCGACCGGAACACCATCCTCCGGTATGGACCTCCGGTGTCCGGACTGTGAGAAGCGATACGCCGATCGCTGGCGGTGTCGGTGCGGGTCGCCGCTCCGATTTGCCGAACAGCCATCTCTTCCGGCCGCTCCCGGCACTGCTCACATCGATCCTCGAAAAGGGCTGTGGACGTTTTCGTCGTTTCTGCCGGTGGATCGACGCGGCTCCTTCGGCGAAGGGTACACCCCGCTCGTCGACGCGCCGGAGTGCGTCGTTCAAACTCGAGTACGTCTTTCCGACGGGGTCGTTTGAGAATCGGGGCGCGACGACGACCCTCTCACGCGCGGTCGAACTCGGGGCCGACCGCGTGCTCGAGGACTCGGGGAACGCGGGCGCCGCCATCGCGACCTACGCCGCCCGCGCCGGTGTTTCGGCCGAAATCTACGTTCCGGCCGGCACCGCGGACACGAAACTACTGACGATCCGCCGCGCCAGCGCGGAGGTCGTCCGGGTTACCGGCTTCCCGGGAGGCGGTGACGACCGAGCTCGATCGGTTACACGCCGCCGGCTTTCATACGGAACCGACCTGTGTGGTCGCTCCGGCGGCGCTTCGGGAGTGCCGACGCGAGGGTCGTATCGCCCCCGCCGCCGACGTCGTCGTCCCGCTTTCGGGAGGTGGGTTGAAAACGTAGCCACAGTTCACCGCTCGGGGTGCGTCGGTGCGTCGAATCCGCCCCTCACGAGAGGTTTGGCGATGTGTCGTCGTGCGCGCGGCGGTACCTCGTACCAGCCGACATCGAGGTCGCGCTCGATCGCAGCGAGAAATTTTCCGGCCGCCGACGTTCCGCAGTCCCGACAGCGATACCCCTGTCCGCTGCCGGCGGACTCCATCGTCCGCTCACACTCGGGACACGTCGGCGTGACCGGTTCGGTTTCGGCGAGTTCCCTGACGGCAAACTTTTCGAGTTTCATCGTTCCGCCGCTTACTTCTCCACAGACGGTTAGCCGATCGTCGACGCGGAGGGCGCGAACGCGGTCCCGGAACCGCTTCGTCGGCTCGAACGCGACACATTCGATCACAGCGTCGTCTTCGCCCAGTTGAAAAAAAACGTGGCCGCCACGTCGCGTCTCGGGTGCGGCGACGACGGTTCCGCCGAGTCGGTAGGCGTACCCGTCCCGCGCCGTCGCGATCGTGCCGTCCCGGAGGTGGCCGTCGGTCCCCTGGTTGGTGACGAACGTCCGTTCGCAGTCGATCGGTTCGGCGTCGATACGCTCGGCGGCAGCGCGACAGGCTTCGGGGTCGTCCCCGCGAACCCCATACAGTACCGGTCCCGGTGTCCGAGGGATACAGACTGCTTCGCCGGTTCCACGGTCGACGGTGTCCCACACCGTCGGGTAGAACGCCTCAGCGGCGTCGAAAACGCTCCCGGGATCGACCGTCCGCTCGGTCCCCCACCGTTTCGGCTCCCTGTAGGCGATGTGTTCGTAGGTCCACTCCTCGAGCGCCGCCCATGCCCCGACCGCGGCGAGCGCACCGATGAGTCCACGGCCGTTTTTCCAGCCGAAATACCGGTATCTCACTCGATCGAGGACGGATCGGGCGGCCGATCGGGTGTGGTGATCCGCGACCGCCTCGCAGGTGAACGTCGCCACCGCGTCCGGAACCTCGGTCGGGCTTCCGGGTGCAACGACGAGACCGGGGTTCGTCCGACCGTCGGCCGCTTCGGCGAGGTCGTCCACGACGCCGCGGGCGATGTCGAACGCCTCGTCGACGGCGACGTCGGTGTGGATCGCAAGCGCCGCGTTCCCCCTGGTTTTGTGTTCGACCGCCGGATTACAGCGGATCAACAGGAGTCGATCGACCGCGCCACGCTCGGCAAAGCGCCGGGCGACGGTGTCGGCGACGTACGTCGTACACATTCCCCGCTCCCTGGAGTCCGTATCGTCGATTCCGACAGTCGTCACAGCATTGTATACACCGTGGCGGCGTAACGGCGTTTCGGTCCAACCGCCGTCGGCCGATGGAACCCCGAAACCGCCCGCTATCGGGGAAACACATTTAAACGGGAAAACGCCTATGTACCCCTATGTCCCGATCCGCACTGGTCGGCAATATCACCGCGATGCTCGAGGACGCCGGGTTTACGGTGAGTGACCGGTGTGCGATCCGCCCGAAGAGCTTCGATATCGCAGCACGGCGAGGCGACGACGTTCTCCTGTTGAAAGTGCTCGCGAACATCGATGCCTTCGATGGGTACACCGGTGCCGAAATGCGTCGCCTCGGCGAGTATCTCGACGCGACGCCGCTCGTCGTCGGGTTGCGAACGCGCGACGAGGAGTTGGATCCGGGTGTCGTCTATTTCAGACACGGCGTCCCGGTGTTCTCGCCGGACACGGCGATGGATCTGTTCATCGAGGAGGTGCCGCCGCTGATCTACGCGGCCCCCGGCGGACTGTACGTCAACATCGACGGTGACCTCCTCTCCGAGATCCGCTCGGACCACGAGATGTCGCTCGGCAAACTGGCGAACGAACTCGGCGTCTCCCGACGGACGGTCTCGAAGTACGAGGACGGCATGAACGCCAGCGTCGAGGTCGCGGCCGAGTTGGAGGACATCTTCGATAAGCCACTCGCCAGCCCCGTGGACGTACTGGACGGGGCGGAGGACGTCCACGGCCGAAGCGACGAACCAGAGGAACCGGAAACCGACCCCGACGACGCCCATATCGTAACCGTGCTGACTCGAGTTGGGTTCGAGGTCTACCCGACGTCGCGGGCCCCGTTCAAAACGGTCAGCGAGGACGAGTCCCGCGAGCGGAAAATGCTCACCGGTCACTCGACATTCAACCGAACGGCCGAAAAGCGCGCCCGGATTATGTCCTCCGTCGGTCAGGTGACCCAGACCCGGTCGGTGTACGTCGTCGACCAGGCCAAACAAGAGTCCGTCGACGGGACGGCGCTCATCGAACGCGAGGAGTTCGAGCGTATCGACGATCCGGAGGAGCTCGAGAACCTGATCCGCGACCGCGGCGAAGTCGAAGCCTGAACCGGTTCCCGTCCCACTGTCCGCACGCTACCCGTTTTTTACGGAAGTGCAAGGAGAAAGCCCCGCCCTTCAGGGCTGTCTCTTACCCATAA
>CAZOFL010000018.1:0-1918 GCA_964579035.1 uncultured Natronomonas sp.
TGGTGGGGGTTCGCGACCGGGATCCGCTCCCCGCGGGTCGTTATGTAGTGGCCGTAGTCCCACCACGCGAGAACGCCGTACTCCCCGTCCCCGTACTCGAAGTCCTCGGTGTTCTCGTAGGTGCCGTAGAGATCGAGGCGTGGGTCATCGCCGCTCCCGTAGGAGCCGACCTCCGGCGTCTCCTCGGAGAGCCAATCGAGGCTCTCGCCCCACTGTTGCATCTCACCGGGCTGTGAAGCGGTGTCGGCGGCCGCGACCGTCGCGCCCGTCACGACGAGCGGTCCCGCAATGACGAAGAGGATGGCGACGACGATGAGTATCTGATACGGTTTGACGTTCGTGATGTCCTCCTGGACGTTGTCGAGGTCGACGAACTGGTAGATCCACCCGACGATGTATGCGTTTCCGGCCCCGATGGCGATGACGAGGTAGTAATCGAACCGGACCTGCGTGAGCGTAAAGACCAGCATGAACGCCCCGAAGACGGCGATCAGGAAGTGATCGGCGCGCGTTCGCTTTCGCGATACGGCCCGATACAACAGGAGTCCGAAGCCCGCGAGTGCGGTGTAAAACCCGAGTCCGTAGTTCTGATAAAAGAACCCGATCGGGTCCCGCGGGGCCTGCGCCTCGCCGATCGTCGAGGCGGTGTCCGTCGAGCCGAGTCCGACGACGCGTTCGGCCTGCGAGACGAAGAAACCGAACACGTCGGGGAGCACGACCGCGACGAGGCCGATCCCGACGAGCCCCGACCCCGCGATGCCGATCGGATAGGCGAGCCGCGGGAGTTCCCGCCTCTCCCAGACCCGGGCCATCGCCGCCATGAACGCTGCGCCGGCCGCGACCGCGACCGCGAGGAGCGGATGCAACACCGAGTAGTCCGTCGCCGTCAGTCCGGTGGTCGTGAGGAACGGGACGAGCAACACCGCTGCGGTGAGCAACGCCACGACGGAGGGGATCGCGACGTGATCCGGGCTGTGTCCCCGGATGAACTCCAATGAAAGTGCGAGAAACAGAAACACCGCGAAGACGCCGAAGAGGAACACCGCCGGCGGCCAGTTCAACACGGCGACGACGAGGGCGGCACCGAAGGCGACGCCCCACTTGGCCGGTTCGCGGAGCAGTTCGAACTCCCGCGTCTCGATGAACTCGTAGATCGGCCGTTCCCGCTGGGCGACCGCGAGCATCTTCATCCCGAGCGTTAGCGCGACGAGCGCGAACAGGACCTCCGTAACGTGGTGCCCGTAATATCCGGCGACGCTCCGGGAGAGGAACTGCCCGGGGGACAACGCGAGGACGACGACGGCGACGATCCCGCCGAAGCGACCCCCGAGCCGTCTGCCGATGAGGTACATCGGAATCGCACACAGCACCGCGAACACGGGCCCCGAAAACAGCGTCGTCAGCACGACCGTTTCCTGTGAGGGCGACCCGAGGCCGATCACCAGCGCGACCGTGGCGACCATCTGGTCGAGGATCGTGCCGAACTGCCCGACGCGGCTTCCGACGTCGAAGCCCGTCCAGGGGTCGAACGGCATCGTAAACGGGAAGTTCTGGATGACGTAGTTCGTGTGTCGATAGTGGAGGAACGGGTCGTTTCCGCGGTACAACGGCTGGCCGTCCGGGCCGATGTGGTTCGTGTAGTTCCGCACCCGGACCCACAGCATGAACGCCATGAGGGCTGCGAGGACGGGGATGTGGTACAGGCGATAGACGGTGTCGATCTGCGACTCGTACTCGTCGAGTCGCTTTTCGAACGCCTCAAACCGCTGGCTCATTGCACGGATAGACTGTCAAAACGCGCATAAGCCTTTTCCATTGCGCTTCGAAACGGCCGGATTCATCGGAGCCACACCGCCGGCCGTCACCACCGTGGCGGTTCGAGCCCCGCTTCCTCCAGCAGGGTCTTCCAGCGGCTCTG
>CAZOFL010000018.1:2018-31851 GCA_964579035.1 uncultured Natronomonas sp.
ACCACCGTGGCGGTTCGAGCCCCGCTTCCTCCAGCAGGGTCTTCCAGCGGCTCTGGACCGTCAGCCGCGATACGCCGACGGCGTCGGCGACAGCCGACTGCGAGCGGCGGTCGCCGGCGATGAGCGCACCGGCGTAGAGACTCGCCGCCACCGTCGCCCGCTTCGACCGATCCGCGCTCGGGACCGTCGAGAGGAACAGATCCGTCGCTCGGGACTTCGCCTCGGCCCCCAACTCGAGGCGCTCGGCCGCGTCGTCGATCGCGGCCAGCCACTCCTCGTTCTCGACGTGGTCACGCGCCCGATACACGGATTCCCATCGGGTAGCCGAGTATATAAATCCCGCTCCGAACCGAGCGAGGAAAATACCTCCGCGCCGAACGGCCCTCGCATGAACGGACGCCGGAACCGCCCGTCGGACACCGAAGCCTCCCAGACCCTCGGAATCGTGACCGACGAGGAACATGCCGACCTGACGGCGGACGGACGCGCCATTGCGGCGGAACTCGAATCGAGCGGAATTTCGGCTGAACCGCTAGTGTGGACCGATGGATTCGACGCCGGGCAGTACGACGCGGTGCTGTTCCGGGGCCCCTGGGATTATCACGCCGATCCGGGTCGATTTCGGTCGTTTCTGGACCGTCTCGACGACGCTGACCTGGAGGTTTACACTCCGACCGACATCGTCCGGTGGAACGTCCACAAGTCGTATCCGGCGGTTCGTTCCCGGTCGAGACGATGCCGACCGCGCACTTCGGGTCGGGCGAAGGGGCGTCGCTTGAAGCCGTACTCACCGAGCGCGGATGGAAAGGGGCCGTGATCAAACCGGCCATCGGGGCTGGCTCGGAGGGCGTCTGGCGGACTTCCCTCGCCAGGGCGGCGGCTCAGCGCCGGTTCGAGGCCGACCTCTCGGAACGGGACACCCTCGTCCAGCGGTTCCTCCCGGGCATCGAATCGGGCGGGCGCTCGATCGTGTCCGTCGACGGGGCGTACAGCCACGCCTGGAACGACGTCCCTCCATCCGACGATTTCAGCGCGTTCGAGCCGACCGGCGTGGCACACGAGCCGTCGGAGTCGGCCCGTTCGGCTGCCCACAGCACACTTGCGGCGGCGTGTCGAATCCTCGGTTATGACGCCTGGCGGCCCCGAAAATCGGGGCGCGCGGTGGGGAGGATGGGGATATCGGAAGATATCGAAGCGCGCCCATCGGGGGCAGGCCGCCATCGCATATAAATCCGCGTCAGACGGAGCCCCGGTCGAGGCTCCCGCGCGAGCATTCAGTCCCGCAGTAAATGATGAGCCGTTCCCTTCGGTTCTTTGTAACTTAATGTAGTTACGATACGATCACGAAGAAATCGTTAGATCCTCCGGAAAAGCTCTTAGAGGTGGAGCTGAAGTATAATTTGTGTCCGTTTCAGCCTGGTTTCCGGCGCCATCCGCGTTCGAGCTCGGTGGAGGGGAGCTTACGGGCGCGATAGGGGATTCGATTACGGTCCTCCCCCTCGTCGTCGCGCTCGGCCTCTTGACGCCGGCGTCGCTTCCGCACGTCCTCGTCGGGTTCGCCGCCTTCCAGGTGGCTTGGGGGATCGCATACGGGGTCCCGCTGTCCGTCGAGCCGATGAAGGCCCTCGCCGGGCTCGCCATCGCCGGCGCGATATCCTACGGGGAACTCGTGGCCGCGGGGGTGCTCGCCGGGGGCGTGTTGCTCCTCGCCGGTCGGCGGGGGTGGCTGGGCGCGATCGCCACCGTCGTCGGCGAACCCGTGGTGCGCGGGATCCAGTTCGCCGTCGCCTGCCTGCTTTTCGTCGCCGCGATAGAGCCAGTCTCCGCCGCCCCCGCGGTCGCCGTGGTGGGCGTGATCGTCGCGGGCGTCGTCGCGCTCGTCTCGCGGCGCGCGGTCGCGTTGGTCGTCCTCGCCGTCGGCGGGGTGTGGGCGGCGGCGACGGTCGGTGTTCCACAGCCGACCGCTCCGGAACTCGCCGTCTTTCCCGCCGGCGGGCCGGTCGCGTCGGTCGGTGCCCTCGAGGGCGTCGTCGCCCAACTCGCGATGACGGTCGGCAACGCGGCCATTGCGACCTCGCTTCTGCTTTCGGATCTCTACGACGCCGACGTGTCGGCGGACCGACTGGCCGAGAGCATGGGCGTGATGAACCTCGTCGCGGTGCCGTTCGGGGCGCTTCCGATGTGTCACGGCTCGGGGGGGCTTGCGGGGAAACACGCCTTCGGCGCGCGGACGGGGACGGCGAATCTCGTCGCCGGCGTGCTGTATCTCGCACTCGCCCTTGTCGCCGGCGTGTTGTTCGCGTTTCCGATGGCGCTTTTGGGCGTCCTCCTCGTCATCGTCGCCGCCTCGCTGGCCCGCGTGGCGTTCGGATCGACTGACCGACCGTTTCTCGTGGCCTCGATCGGCGGTCTCGCCGTTCTCACGAACGTCGGAGTCGCGTTCGTCGTCGGCATCGTCTGGTGGCAGCTCCGCGACCGGGTTCGAGGGTGAGACTTTTCTCTCCCGGGCGGCTTCGGGTACGTATGTCCTGGACCGATCTGTTCGAGCGGGCCGACGCATACGAGGTTCGAGCGACGGAGATACGTGAGAGGCTCGGAGAGCGCCGCACCCGTGAGTGAGACATCCGACCCGGACCCGACCCGGATCGTCGTCGACGCGGACGTACTCGCCGCGGACCTCCTCGTCGGGGAGGCGGCGCGGGAGACGATGGACACCGTCCGGTCGCACTCCTGGCTCGATCTCGTCGCGACCGAACCGTTGCTTGAGGACGCGGTCGCGGTGATCGAAACGCTCGGCGATCCGGAACTGGCCGACGAGTGGCGCGAGACCGTCACGGAGCGGGTCGTTCTCGTCGAACAGCCAGCGGGGGACCACCCGGCACTTGCGGCCGCGTACCGCGGCAAGGCGACCCAGATCGTCTCCCTCGACGATCGACTCCGGAGCCCCGAAGCGGGGGCCAACCTCCGGAAGTATCTCGACGTAAGCGTGCGTTCGCCCGTCGCGTTCAATGCGGTCGTCGACCCGGCGGCGATGTACGAACTCGCGTTCGAGAAGCCGTATCCGGGGCCCGACCTGGATCCCCGGTAGCGGCTACCGTTCGGCGAACCACTCGGCGAACGTGCCGAGCGCCCGACCGCGGTGTGAGATGGCGTTTTTCTCCTCGGGCGACATCTCCGCGAACGTCGTTCCGTTGTGTTCGAATATCGGGTCGTAGCCGAACCCGCCGTCACCCCGTGGTTCGACGATACGGCCGGGGACGGCCCCCGCGAACAGTTTCACCGGCAGGCTCCCCTCGGCGACGGTGTCGTCCGTCGTCGCCGTCGCGCGGTCCCCGACGTCGAGGTCACGGCCGCGCCGGTCGTCGGTGTCGACCGGTTCCGGCGAGGCCTCGAACGGCTCCCCGTCGCAGTAGGCGATGACACACCGGAACTTGGCTCCTCGCTCGTCTGCCTCACGCGCGAGTCGGCCGACGCGTTCGACGCCGAGAGTGTTCTCGACGTACGCCGAGTAGGGACCCGGGAAGCCGTCGAATCCCTCCAGATACAGCCCCGCATCGTCGACGATGACGGGTCCGCCGACCCGCTCGTACGCCTCGCGGGCGCCGTGAGCGGCGACCGGCTCAAGGGAGTCGGCTTGGATCTCCGCGTAGTCGTAGTCGACGGCCGCGACCGCGTCGCCGAGGTACTCCTCGGCCTCCCGCACCTTCCCCTCGTTCGTCGTCACGTAACTGAGCATACACGCCTTTGCGGACGACATAAAAAATGGTCACCGGTTGCCCGTCGCCGGGATCCTGACGCTTATTGACGTGTGAACCGTACCCACAAGCGATGAACGACACCAACGGAGAGGTACGGCGGATCCTCCTCGATCACTCCGATCACCGAGCGGTGAGAAACGTCTTCGGGGAGCGGACCGACGGGGTGCCCGCCCGACTCGACGACTACGTCGAGACGGTTCGCGTCACGGGCGGCGAGTTGGCGCTGGTCGGACGTGACGGTGCGTCGGACGTGTACGCCCGCTGGAACGGTGCGAGCGGCCGTTTCGAACAGCTTTCGATCTGGCCGCCGTGGACCATTGCGGGATACGACCACGCCGATCGTGCGGCCCTCGTCGAATATCTGGGCGGGCTCGACGACGTCGGACTCGTTCCCTACGAGACCACCCCGTTCGCCGACGAGGACGTACTCGCAGGGTTATCGGATCGAATCTGGAGCTGAGTGGCCCGAAAAAATCGGCGGTGCGGCGTTAGTTTCCGACGTCCATCGCGCGCTCGACGACGTCCTCGCTGTAGAGCTCTGCGAGGTCCTCGTGTTGGTCCGGACGGTTGACGTAGACGTCTTGGAACAGCGTGATCGGCGTCTGAAGCGCCTGGTAGGTCGCCTCGTCCCACATGCGATCGCGGCTGATGTCGACCCGCACGCCGTCGATCTCGACCGTCGCGGACTGGGTCATCGCGATGGCGCCCTTGCCGGATTCCTTCGCGGCCTCGAACTCCTCCATGGAGTCGACGATGTCGTCCATGCTCGGGACGTAATCGAGCAAGTCGAGGAGTTCTTCCTGCAGTTCTTCCTCGGAGAGTTCGAGGTCCTCGTTGCCGACCGAGAGGACGTAGCCGTCGTCGGTCCCCTCGAGGGAGATCCGGTTGCCGCCGTACACTTCGACCCCGTCGTCGTGTTCGAGTTCGACCTCGCGGCCGTCGGCGTCGAGCAGCCAGTAGCCTTCCGCGGGCGGGAGCGCGGACTTGTTCGCCTCGACGACCTGACCGGGGGTGAGCGACCAGATGCCGAGCATCCCCTTCGCGTGGTTGTCGGTCATCCGTTCGCGGTAGCCCTCGACGTCACGGATGTCGTCGTAGGGGCCGTCGACGGAGATGAGTCCCGCGGCGCTGGCCGCGCGGGAGGTGTTGTGGCGGAGCTCCGGCCACGGGGGCAAGGCTCCGGTCGGGGTGATAGCGCGGGCGTCCTTCGTGTAGTCGACCTCGCCGATCACGAGCATGAACAGTCGCTGGAGGTTGTTCGTCGGCTTCCCCATCTCGTCGCGGAGTTTCTCCATGCCGAGTTCGGACTGTCCGCTCTCGATGATGACCGACATCTTGATCGATCCCTCGTCGAAACCGTACTCGTTCTCGATGATCGTCAGGAACTCGTCGGCCTTCTTCCAGTCGTCGATGTCGCCGACTTCGGGGATGACGAACCCGTCGATGTGTTCGATCGCTCCGTTCTCGGGGTCCGCGATATCGAGCATTCGCTGGAAGCCCTGATACCGTGTCGAGGGGCTGTTCCGGTGCCAGACGACGCGTGGGTGGATCTCGCCGGGGTAGTCGGCGCCGTACTCGGAGACGACGTCTATAATATTCTGTGCGCCCTCATCGCGCATGTTCGGCGCGGTGGCGTCCTCGTTGTCGGGCACCCAGACATCGGGGGCCTCCATCCCGGTGAGTCCCGCGGCGCCCTCCAGCATCTTCGCCGAGTCGTCCTCACCCTCGACGGCCGTCGGGGTGGTAAAGAACGTTCGAACGAACTTCCGCTCGTGTGTGCGTTTATCGATTGGAGTCATACTCATCCATACTGACACCTGGGGGCTTCTTAAATCTGCCCGAATCCATTGTTCGGAGCCGTTTCCGGGCCTGAATGGGCGATTTAACCGGACGAGTAGCTGGCTACCACCGGTATTCGATGGTAACAAAAAAATCCGATCGTTCGCAATGGCGAAACGCGTTGGCGTTTCGGCCGATCAGTCGTCGTCGCCGGAGGTCAGCGGGTCGCTCTCCTCTTCGGTGAAGCCCGCCGACTGCTCCATTCGAGCTTTCGCCTCGGGGTCGAACTGTGCCTCGATGTCCTGGAACCGCGAGACGAACGAGAGTTCGTGGTGGCTCTCCGTCTCGTGGCCCAGATATCGGTCCTCGAGGTCGAACTGCGCCTTTTCGTCGTTCTCGGAGATACTCTTCATGTCCTCGTAGACGGCGTGCGCACCGGAGTGCAGCGCGTACAGGGTGATGAAGATGTACTGGTAGCCGAGGTCGCCGAGCTCCTGGAACGTAAGCGGGTCTTTCTCCTCGGACCACGCGAAGGAACTGGAGTAATTGAACGCGAGATCGAGATCGGGGTGGGTCTCGTGGATCGTCTCGGCGTAGTTCACGGCGTCCTCACGCGAGGGGTCCGGCATCTCGGGCCAGACCAGGTCGACGCCGGCATCGGCGTAGATCCGGCCGCGTTCGAGGTGTTCCTCCCAGTCGCCGTTCGCGGAGCCGTAGGCGTCCGTCCGGGCGATGATGATCGTGTCCTCGGACTGCTTCGCGTCGACGGCCGCGGAGAAGCGCGCCTCGGCGTCTTCCCGGGAGACGATCTGTTTGCCGGCGATGTGTCCACAGCGCTTCGGCGTCGTCTGGTCCTCGATGTGGACCGCCGCGACGCCGGCCTTCTCGTACTCGCGGACGGCGCGGCGGACGTTGTGGACGCCCCCGTAGCCGGTGTCACAGTCGGCGACGACCGGCAGGTTCGTCGCTTCGACGATCCGCTTTGCGTTTTCGACCATCTCGGTCATCGTGACCATCTCGAGGTCCGGGAAGCCGAACTGGCCCAGAACCGTCGAGTAGCCCGACATGTACGCGGCGTCGAGCCCAGCCATCTCCGCCAGGCGGGCGTCGAGCGCGTGGTACAGACCGGGCGCGAAGGTGAAATCCTGCGTCTCGAACTTCTCCCGAAGTTCGCGCGCGGCAGGGTTGTCAACGTCTCGTGTGATCGCCTCGGTGTTTTGAACGCGGCTCGCGACCTCGTCCGTTCCGTTGTTGTCGTGTGCCATAGATATCGTATAGTCCTATGAGCGGGAGCGTCCGGCGACGAAGGTTCGACGGGGATTAACGCTTCGTCCCCACCGATCCGTTCGCCTTCCGAATGCTCGATCACTCATCGTGTGCATCTTGACGGAGCGCGGTCTGGTACTAAACTGTTATGAATTATAATGTTAATATTGGGTATACTTTTTCTCATTCTTTACCGTGTATAATGGGTTGGGAATCTCTAGCGCGGCCTGCTGCCGCAAAAACACGAAGAAGCGACACGTAAACTACCCCGCCCTACTCGCTCGCCTTTCGGCTCGCTTCTTGAGGACGGGGCCTCCGCGCTACCACAGGGTGAACCGCCTCGGGGTCACGCCCCGTAGCATTCGCCTCGAACCCGGTGTAAACGACACGGACAACGACGGGATTATGCGTTAATAGACGTTAAAATCAAAAATGGATCCCTCCAACGACACCATCGAGCAACAGCCGACCCACAAGACAATGTTGTACTGCTCCGCCTGTGACCACGCGAGCCGTATCAACGGCGACTGGATTCTCTACGTCTACCCGGAGTACCTCGATTACGAGTGTCCCGAATGTGGGACCACGATCGATTCGCGCCGTGACGGGGTCGCGCTCACCGACCGGAGTCGCGGAACCCTAGGGGTGAGTGACGCCGATTGAGACGCGCCCGAGCGACACACCTATGAGACCGCCACGCATACCGAACGGTATGACTGAACAGACGGACGATGCCGGGTCGCCCTCACGGATCGGTCGCCTCCTTTTCGGCTTCGGCCTCGCGCTTCAAGCCTCGGAGGATTTCCGGGACATGGATGACACCGTCGAGTACGCGAAATCCGCAGGCGTCCCGATGCCGGAAGCCGCGGCGCCGTTCGCCTCGGGGATGATGGTCGTCGCCGGGGGCGGAATCGCCCTGTGGCGACTCCCGAAAATCGCAAGCGGCGCAGCGGTCACGTTCTTGGCCGTCGTCACGCTGACGATGCACGACTTCTGGAACGCCGACCCGGACGACCGGGACGGCGAACGACTCGCCTTCTTCGGCAACCTCGCGATGTTCGGTGCGGCGCTCGTGTTCCTCCGCGAGGCGTTCAAGTAGCGCGACGACACCCGCCGGGGCCGTTACCGTATGCTCGGCGGTTTCTGTTGACCCTCTTCGCCGAGCGGGTCGGGGTGGGGAAACTCCGCCAACTTCTCCCTCGGCTGGTACAGCGCACACCAATCCTGCGAGCGGACGATTCCCTCGACGATCGCACACGCGCCGGCACCTCCTTTGTCACCGCCGCCCGCATGCTTGCCCGGGATAAAATACGTGCAGTTCGCACAGAGTTGATACCCCTGTGGGTGACACTGATAAGCCGCGTTTTCACGCTCGGTCAGGTCGTCCGGATCCCGGGGAATCCCGTCTAAGCTTTCGGCGGTCCGGTACACCTCCGGAACCTCCACGTCGTTGACCTCGACACACCAATCCGAGGGCCGGGCCGGCTGTTCCCGGGTCGGCGGGTCGTCCGCCCCGAGACACCCCGCCAACCCGAACATGGACACTCCGCCCGCCGCCAGCAGAAACTGCCGTCTGGGGGTCGATCCCGTTCGCTCTTGATCGGCCTCGCGGCCATACATTCCTGTCATTGTACGAATATACGGTGTGTACACGTATACTATTTGGGAACAATTGACAACCGCTTACACGCGATCGATGTGCACAGCAGGATTCGGACGGCGAACGGGCCTGCCGCTCCAGCAGTATCAGTCCAACAACCGCTCGAACAACACCCGGTCTTGGTAACTGTACACGTGATACACCGACGCGGTCATGAGGCCGAAAAAGAACACGGCGGCGGTTGTCGTCGCGCCGAGCGACGACACGCCCGGGACGCCGATCCGGATCGCCAGTACGGTCACCAGCCCCAACAGCCCCCACCCGAAGTAGAACTCGCCCCACGAGAGGCCGTACTCCGGGACGACCTCCATGTACACTTCGATCTCCTCGACGCGGTCGAGCAACGCTACCTGCCGGCGATCGTCGTCGTATTCGACGATGTTCAGCGAATCGAGCTTCGGGAGGTGGGTCTGATGGAGCGAGACGTACACCGACTGACGCTTGTTCGGCGGCGGCGGCTCGGTCCCGGACTCCCGGGCCGCCACCGCCTCCGCGAGATCGCCCAGTTCCTCGCTCCCCGCACCAGCCCTGAGCGTCTCGATGACGAGCCGTCGGCGGTCGTTTCGGAGCACGTCGTGGATCGTCGACTCCTCCAGTTCCGCTTCCCCCTGTTCGGTCCCCACTGTTTGCGACACACCAGCCGTTGTGCATCAACGATATTGAAGCTGTGTGATTCCGACGGATCGACGGGGCTCAGAGCCACTCGTCGGGCTTAGTGTCATAATCGACGTCCGTCGCGTGGATCCCCTCGATTTCGTCGTCCGGGACGTCCTCCTCCTCGAAGGATTCGCCGTCGAAGCGGATCAGTTTCCCCTGCTCCGTCGGTTCCGGCTCCCTGTCGCGTCGTCTCGCGACCTCGATGTCGTGTTCGTCGAACTCCTTTCGGATCGTCTTGAGCGCGACGGGGCGGCCCCACAGTTCGAACACCCGTTCGAGCGTCTGCTTTGCCTGCTCGAGGTCGAGCTGGACGCCGTTGTAGTGGTGGGCGAGCAGCAGTTCGTTCCTGTTGCGGAAGTTGCCGTCGTGGACGGCGATCGTCGGCTTCCCGAAGTTCGTAAACTGGAGCATGAGCTTCTTTTTGACGTCTTCGGCCGCCGTCGACGTGGCCCTGAAATCCCCCGTCGTGTGGGTGAACTCGTAGGTAAAGTAGTCGTTTTTCTCGACGAACTCGTCGGTGAGGAACTCATCGAGGAACGTCACGTCATTGTGGCTCTCGCGGATCTCGAGCATTCGGTCCCAGCCGGCCGCCCGGTCGACGTCGGCGATCGCCGCCTCGATCGAACCGTAGCGATCGGTGTCGAACAGGTACCGGGCCGTACGTTCGAGTTCCTCTTGGGTGATCCGTTTCAGGAACCCGCGGTTTTCGCGCTTCGTCAACGAGTAGTGCCGTTCGGCCATCCCCTCGTAGGTGAGCAGTTTCCAGGGGTAGCTTTCGACGTCGATATCTTCCCCTTCCCGGAGCCGTTCGAGGGCGTCACCGTCGATCCGTGGATCGTCCGGATCGAGGGATTCGATGTGTCCGAGCGGGTCGGCGACGACCGGATCCGGCTCCAGAAGCTCAAGCACGCGGTCGAGATCGACCGTGTCGCCGAAGTTCCGCCAGGTGACCCCCTCGACGCGGAGTAAGTGTTCGACGACCTCCCGCCGGTTCCGCCGGTTTTCGACGTACTGCCACAGCTCGAATCCGAGTTTGTACGGGTTCAGCCCCGGCGAGCCGAGCACCTGCGCCATGTGGTCCGCGTAGGAAATGAACTCGTCGGCGGCCGCGAAGTTCTCGTCCGCCATCATCTTCGACTCCCAGTAGCTGGCCCACCCCTCGTTCATCACCTTCGTCATCTTCTGTGGGGCGAAGTAGTAGGCTTCCTTTCGCAGCAGCTCGATGATCTCCCGTTGCCATTCCTCGTACTCCGCCGCCTTTTCGGACTCGTCGTCGTACGCTTTTCCGTGCGCCGCGAGGAACGCGAGCAGATCCCGCTGGGGTTCGGCCGGGAACGTGCTCCGGCTGTCGTCGTCGGCCATCGCATCGAGCCATTTCTCGTCGAACACTTCCCGCCTGACCTCCTCGGAGAGGTCGAGATCGTTCAACTCCTCGTCGAGATCCGCCGTCGTCGCCGGAGCCTCGCCGGAATCGAGCGACGGGGAAAACGGCCGGTGTTGGTCGATGTTGTCCTCCAGACACAGGATGTGATCGATCCACGCCTCAACGTCCCCTCTCGGGATTTCGGGGTCGTCCATATACTCCGCGATCGCCCCGGCGTGACGGTCGAGCATGGCGGCCGCGTCGGGCGACTCGGCGAACATCCTGAACCACTCGTTGTTCTTGAAGAAGTCCGCGTGGGCTTCGACGTGGGTGATCACCGCCTTCTGGTCGGCCAACTCGTTCGACTCCTGGAGGAACGCGTTCGAGGGATCGTCGTTGTTGACGATCTCGAACGCCTTGCCCCCGAGGAACTGTCGCTGTTTCTGCTGGCGGTCGTAGCTCATCCCCCACCGCCAGTGTGGGTAGCGGCGCTGGAAGCCGCCGTAGGCGATGAGTTCGTTCATCTCGTCGTAGTCGACGATCCAGTAGTTCACCTCGAAGGGGTCGAGACCGAGCTTTCGGGCGAGTTCGTTCGCCTCCCGCGCCGGTTCGGCCAAACTGTCCGCGATCCGTTGCTTATTGAATCTGTCGTCGGTGCTCATGAGTCGTCCTCCGTGCTGAGAATCCGGTATATCGCGTCGACCACGTCGTCGGGCCCCTGAACGTAGGCGACGGCGACGTTCGAGTCGTCGCCGAAGTGGCTCTCGAGTTCGCCCGCGTGGGTCGCGTTGATAGCGTTCCCCGAGGGCTGGGTCTCCACATAGGCGTGGAGGTTCGCCGGGATCTCCTCCATCATCGGTATTACCCGCTCTTCGGTGTCGTTCGAGGAGTTCTCCGAATCACCCGCCGCGAAGACGTAACGGTTCCACTCGCTCCAGGGGTACTCCGCCTCGAGGATCTCGGCAGCCAACTCGTACGCGCTCGAGATCCGGGTCCCACCGCCGGAACGAATGCCGAAGAACTCCTCGCGGTCGACCTCCCAGGCATCGGCGTCGTGGGCGATGTAGACGAACTCGGCGTTGTCGTACTTGCCGGTGAGATACCAATCCAGAGGCGTGAACGTCCGCTCGACGAGTTCGCGCTTGGATTCTCGCATCGAGCCCGACACGTCACGGATGTTGACGACGACGACGTTTTTTTCGCGCTCCTCGATGATCTCGGGATAGCGGTAGCGTTCGTCCTCGCGTCTGAACGGCACCTCGTCGACGCCGTCCCGTCGGATCCGGGCGGCCGTGGACTCCCGGTCGACGTTCTTCCTCATCTCCTCGATGGACGCCCACCGGGTTCGCTCCTCGTCGGGGATCGACTCGTAGGCGTCGTCGATCCACGCCCGCGACACCGGGATGTGTTCGCCGCGGGCCCACTCGAAGACGGTCGCGGGGCCCCAGCCGTCGATTCTGAGCGCCTCGCGGACGTACTCCTCGTCGAAATCCATCGCCAACTTCCGCTTGAGACCCTCCTTGAACAGCCGTTCGAAATCGAGCGTGCTCGCCGGACCCGAACGGGTGATGTCGGTGAAATCGCCCTCCTTCTCCTCGATCACTTTCTTGCCCTTCGGATCGAGGTCGAGGCCGAGTTCCTCGTCGAGTTCCTTCGCGAACTCCTCGGGATCCATCTCGTAGTGTTCGTGCTCGCCGCCTTCCTCGCCGGGTTCGTCGCCGTCGCCGTCCTCGTCGCCGTCGCCCGGTTTGGGCTGTGGCTCCCCGACGGGATCGCCCACGTCGGGCGTGCCCCCTTGGCCCTGTCCGACGCCGCCCATATCGCGGGGATCGTAGGCGAACTCCGGTAGATCGACGATCTTTATCGGGATATTGATCTCGTCCGGACGGGACGCCCCCAGATCACCGTACTGGATGAACTCCGAGAGGTCCTGTCGCTTTGCTTCACCGACTTCGCGGTATCTGTCGAGGTCGTCTTTACGTCCCATGATCACTCACCGTCCGGTCCGGTCTCCCGTCCGCGTTCAGTCCCATCTGTAGCTCACCTGACCCATGACGTGTCTGCTCGTCAGCTCCGCCGAGGCCGCGGAGTAGCCGAACATCTCCTTGAGGTTCCCGAGCGTTCGCTCTTTGACCGTCTCCGTCTCGGTCCCCGACGGCGGGTCCGCCCACTGTTCGGGGTCGAGATCCTCGTGCGCCCGGCGGACGTCGTCCCAGTCGTGGCTCCCGAGCACCGTCCGGATGACCGGAATTTCGCGGGGATCGATGTCCGAGATCCGAAAGTCCTCGTCGCGGTTCCGCCAGGCGTGGCGGTTCAAAGCCGTGATAACTTTTTCTGCACGGAACGTCGAGACGCCCTCGGTCGGTTCGGTTCCCCGGTAGTCGTCCTCGTCGAACCGACCGAGGTGCTCGATCTCGAACACTTTCATTTTTAACGGGTCCGGTTCGATCGCCTCGCCGCGGTCGTTCGTGATCCGTTCGCCCTCGACCCACGCGTACACGTGCTCGATGTACTCCTCGACGGTGTCCTCGTCGACCTGTTTGTCGCGCATGATCGCGTCGATCACGTCGGACTCTTGACGACTGAACACGTGGTTTTTGACCGGAACGAGGCGGTTCTCGTACTCCGTCCGCTCGCCCGGCGAGAAGACGGGCGCGTCGTCGAGGCCCTCCGCCATCGCGTTCAACACGTCCCGGGGCATGATCACGTCCTCGACGGCCAATTCCGGATGGTGGCGGTCGGTGTCCTCGTACAGCAGATCGGCGATCGTGTCCCGCGTGTACGTCACGGGGATGCCCGCGGTACCGTCCTCCGGGTCGCCGAAATCGAACTCCTCGCGGTGGCGGCGCTCGTCGCCGTCCTGCAGGTAGCCGCGGTCATACACCAGGGCTTTGTCCACGATGTCGAGCCCCGGCGGCAGTGATTCCGTGTCGAGTCTCGTCCCGACGGCGTACAGCGCGGCCGCCTCGATCGCATGGGGGGCGAGTTCCCTGTCCTGCACGACACCGTCGGACCCCCTAACGGAGACGACGACCGGTTCGCGGTAGCGCGCCTCGAGTTGCTCGTAACTGTCGGCCTCCCAGATCGCCGTCTCGTTCGTGAGTTCGCGGTGCAGGAGCTCCGCCTCCAAAGAGAGGTTCGTCAGGTAGGTGAACTCGTGTTTGTCGAGGCGCCGTTTGAGCGCCTTCAGCGGGTCTGAACCGTCCAGTTCGGCGTGTTGGTTCAGTTGAGCCTCGAGATCCGGGTTCGAGATGATTATCATCTGGGTATCGATATCCATCCCGATCCCCTTGTCGAGTTTCACCGTCGCCTCGTCGGGGACGTTCAACAGCTTCTGGAGCAGATCGGCGTGCTGGGCGGCGTCCTCGACGATCGTGAGGAGGCCGTTGCCCTGCGAGAGCACGCCGTCGTAGCTGAACGCTTGGGGGTTCTTCCGACCCCGGGAGTCGAGCCGCTGGAGCATGCCCGCCATCCACGAGCCGACGAGCCGTTCCTTCGGCGAGCCGTCGTCCTCGCTGTGGAGGACGCCGATCCCGCGTCCGACGTCGACGACGAAGTTTTTCACCCGCAGATGCTGTTTGTCGGTGATCGCCGAGAACAGGTCCTCGGTCCCGTCGCGGCGGTACTGCTCCTCGAGATGGTCGTACGCCTCGCGGCTGAACGGATCGAGCCGCGCTTCGAGATGGAGCGGGATGTGGTCCTCGAGCGTGTCGTTGAGCTCCGCGAGCAACGTCTCCCGAACCGGTTCCGGGAACACCGACAGGGGGTGGGCCTGGACGGGGGAGGCGTACCAGCCGTCCTCGTCCGGCGGGGTCGCGTCGCCGTAGGTCATCCCCGGCGACTCCCTCGCGCCGGCGACGTTCCACTCGACGGTGTAACGGCGGCCGGCCTCGGTCTTCGAGTACTCCCGAAGCCCGTTTATCAGACAGCGCTTGAGCTCGGATTTTCCGGTCGCGGTCGGGCCGTCGAGCCACAGGATCTTTTCCTCTTTGCCCCGGCGGGCCGCGATCGATCGGAGGTCATCGACGAAAGCGTTCAACACCTCGGTGTTGCCGAGGATCGCGTGCTCGCCGTCGTTGTGCGGGTCATCGAAGAACCGGTAGCGCTCCTTCGGTTCGCCCTCCTCAACGACGGAGCGCGTCCCGGCGGCCTCGATCGCCGCCAGCAGGTACTTCGAGGCGTGGGCGGCCGATTCGGGCTGTTCGAGCAGCCTGTCGACGTACTCCGAAAGCGACATCGGCGGTTCGTACGTCTCATCGAGTGCTTCGTCCGCGCGTTCGACGTACGTCTCGCCGGTCATTCGTCTTCCATCTCCGCTTTGGCGACTTCCGCCCCGGCGAACTCGAGCACCTCCTTGGCCCCGTCGGTGCTGTAGCCTTGCTCCTCGAGCGCATCGATCCAAGCGTTCCGTTCGTCGTCGTCGAGGTCGCCGCTGGAGACCAACGCCGAGAAGTTGATGTTGTGCTTTTTGTCCTCCCAGAGCTTGCGCTCGAGGGCCCGTCGCAGCCGGTCGTTGTCCTGCGGTTCGAACGTTTCGCCCTCGCGTGCGCGGCGGCTGACCCAGTTTGCGACTTCCTGTCGGAAATCGTCCTTTCGGTCGGCCGGCACGTCGAGTTTCTCCTCGACCGCACGCAGGAACGTCTCGTCGGGTTCCGACTCCCGTCCAGTGATCGAATCCTCGACCGTGTCGTCGTCGATGTACGCCATGACGTGATCCATGTACTTTTCACCCTGCCGCCGGATCTCGTCGAGATCGTAGGCGAGGGCGTGTCGAACGTCCTCTATTGCTCGGTCCTTGTACTCCTCGCGGACCAACTCCAAATAGCGGTAGTAGTCCTCGAAGTTCTCCTCCGGGATTGAGCCATGGCTCTCGAGGTTCCCTTCGAGGTGGTTAAACGCCGTCAACGGCGAGAGGAACATCCGCTCTCTGTGCATCGAGTCCATGATCGCCTCGGCGATCTCGTCGCCGATGAACCGCGGGGAGACGCCGTCCATCCCCTCGCCGATGTCGGCGCTCTCTTCGGCCTCGTCGCGAAGCTTCTTGATATCGATGTCCTCGCCCTCGTCGATCTCGCCGTTGTAGGCCTTCGCCTTCTGGACGAGGGAGACGGTGCCGCCGTCGGGCTCCTCGATCCGGGTCAACACGCCGAAGAGCCCCGCCATCTCCAAGGTGTGCGGCTCGACGTGCATATCCGGTACGTCGGCGTTTTTCAGCATCTTCCGGTAGATCTTCGCCTCTTCCTCGTACTGGAGGACGTACGGGAAGTCGATCCGCTTGGTCCGATCGTTGAACGCCTCCATCTTCTCGTCGCCCTTCTTGTCGCGGTACTCGGGCATGTTCGTCCGGCCGACGATCACCTGATCGATATCGATCCGAGGGTTGTTCTTTGGTTTGATCGTCTGCTCTTGGCTGGCATGGAGGAAGTCATAGAGAAACTCCCGCTGGAGTTTCAGCAACTCCTCCCCGGAGAAGATGCCGCGGTTGGCGTTACAGAACGCCCCCGAATAGTCGAACGCCCGCGGGTCGCTTTCGCCGTACACCGCGATTTTCGAGTAGTTGACGTCGCCGGTCAGTTCGGTCTCGTCTTGATTCTTCTTGTCCTTCGGCTCGAAGGTCTCGACCGCCTGGCGCTTGTTCTCGTCGGCCAACAGTCTGACGACCTCGATGTGGTTTTCGAGCACCGCCTGGAGGTCGTCGCCGTAGTGTTCCAACAGCGCGTCCATATAAAATTCGCTGGCGGGATCGAGCGCCTGCTCGTTGCGGATCGTGTACGGCGCATCGATGATCCCGTTGATGTCGTCGATCACCCGTTGTCTGCCCTCGAGCGGCAGGAGGACGATGGGATCTTGGTTCATCGGCGAACGGACGACGTCGTCGGCCGGGTCCTGGTCAGGTATCACGTCACAGAGCCCGGTCCAGCGGAACGTGTACATCCGTCCGGCCTCCCGGGCCGTGTAATCCTCGAAGTACCGCCGGATCTGCCTGTCGAAGTCGGATTTTCCCGACCCGACCGGACCCAGCAGGAGTTTGATCCGCTTTTCGGGACCGAGCCCCCGAGCGCCCGATTTTACCTTGTTGGTGAACTCGTGGATCGCTTCGTGGATGATCCGGCCGTAAAAGGTGTTCTCGCCGTCACCGAGCGGGTCTTCGGCGGCGATGTCGTACTCGACGATGCCGGCCTCCTCGTCGTAGGTGGTCCCGTAGTGGTCGAACATGTCGGCCAGCCGCTGGTGGGCGTTGCGGGCGATCTTCGGATCGTCGTACAGCTCTTCGAGGTACCACTCGAACGACCGTGTCCGGCGGAGGTCCGACGGGATCGTGCTTCTGTACTCCTTGCTGAGTTCTTCGAGGGTTTCCATATCGGTCATTCTATCACGGGGATGCTCGCGCATCCCACCCGGTGTCCCGGGTGCGTCGGTACTCGACTCCGTCCGTTCCGCGGACTGAACCCGACACTGCCGAGCGACGTCACGACACGGGAACTGACGGACGGGAATCGATACCGATACTGTCTTGTATGGAAGAACTGCAGCAATATAAGGTTTGTTCTCACGTGCCACGAACGGACGGACCGATCTCGGAGCAAAACCAGCAAGAGAGGGGCGATCGTACCGGGCGAATCGAACCGCGGTTCGACGGGCGTCGATGGGTGTTTATATACCACCCGGACACTCGGTCGGTCCGCCCGGCGAGTCGAGCTGGCGAACGGATGCTCGGTGGTTTTGCGAAAAAGCCGGTCCGGTGTGGGCGAGCACCCGTGCGGGCTCTCACAGGGCCCCCGATCCCCACGCGGACACCGGGGCGCTAATACGGTCTCGAATCGTAGTACCGGTATGCTCGAGGAGGCGTCGCTCGGGGAGGGATGGGCCGTCTGGAGCGCGGCCGAGGACCGGGCGGTCGCGGCGTACCGACCTGACGTGTTCGACGGATCGACGTTTCCGGCGCCGTGTCTCCCGACAGTGTACGTCACGCGGGGACGCCTGAGCCGCCGGCCCGAGGGAAACCGAAACCTCCCGCCCGATGCGCCCTGGGTCGTTACGCTCCGACTGGAGCCGGACGTCGGACGCCCTCCGGAGACCTACGACTCGAAGGCGGCCGCCGTCGCGGGAACCGAGGACGTGACCGAAGCGTTCGCCGCGGGGGAGATCGACTACCGGTCGCTGTATCAGGTGGTCCGCGAGGAGTACTTAAATAAACTCGACGAGTTGACCGACCGTCAGTAGGTTTATTCGATCGCCGGTAGAAGCGCCGTCCATGACATGGGATACCGTTGATCTCGAGTGGAGCGGCGACGTGGCGACCGTGACCGTCGACCGGCCGGAAGCCCTCAACGCGCTGAACGTCGAGACGCTGGAAGCCCTCGGCGAGGCCGTCGAGGAGGCGCGGCAGGAAAGCGCCCGCGTTCTCGTGATCCGCGGCGCCGGCGACGACGCGTTCATCGCCGGTGCTGACATCGAATACATGAAGGACATCTCCACGGTCGAGGCGCAGGCCTGGGGCGAACTCGGCCACCGCGTTGCCGACGCGATCGAGCGGTTCCCCACGCCGTCGGTCGCTGTCGTCGACGGCTACGCCTTCGGCGGCGGGTGTGAGATGGCGATGGCCTGCGACCTCCGGATCGGCAGCGAATCCGCGCTCATCGGCAACACCGAGATCGACCTCGGCATTATTCCCGGCTGGGGCGGTACCCAACGCCTCCCCCGACTCGTCGGCGAGGAGACCGCAAAGCGGATGATCTACCTCGGCGAGCGGATCGACGCCGAAACCGCCGAGGAGGAGGGGCTCTTCGGCGAGGTCGTCCCCGACGACGAAATCGACGACCGCGCCGCCGAACTCGCCGCCGAACTCGCCGAAAAGCCCGCCTTCGCCCTGCAAGCCGCGAAAGACGCCATCGCACAGGGATACAGCGACACCGGCGGCCTGGCCTACGAAAAACGCGCCTTCGGCTCGCTGTTCGGAACGCCGGATCAGCGCGAGGGTATGGAAGCGTTCGTCGAGAACCGCGAGGCCGACTTCGAGTAACCGGCGAGACGCTCCCGCTGTCGAAGGCAGCCGCCGATCAGTCCGGTGCTTCGCTGTCATCCAACAACGACGAGACGATGAGCCGCTTGATTCCGCGCCGAAGGAGCCCACTGGCCGCGGGTTGTGAGATATCCAGATCAGCGGCGACCTCGCCGAGCGTCGCGTCCCGCGGTTCCTCGAAATACCCCGTCTCGAGTGCGACGAGCAGCGCGTCCCGTTGGCTATCGGTCAATCCCGCGTCCGTACTCCCCAGACTGTCGTACTCGTTTACTCGCAACAGATCGATATCGATGTCGTTCCGTTGGGCGTAGTCCCAGAGACGAACCAGATCCGTTCGCTCGGGAACCCACACCGTGAGGAGCCATGCGTGTCCGTCGTTTACCATGTCGAGGATGACACCGTTCGCGGCCGAAACCACCGGCGAGAGGATCTTGGCTTCGTCAGTGTACTCGAAGCTGTATATCGCCTCCTCGTCGCTGGTTTCGATGATCTGTTCGAACTCACCGATGGTGCTGTCCCCCCGTAATCCGTCCTCGAAGGTGGAGAAGTCGGCCGACTCCACGTGATAAAAAAACTTCCCCGACGTCGGGTCGGTTCCGGCCTCCGACACGGACTCGACTTTGGAGCCTTTGTCGTGTTCGACCGTCTGTGAGAGCACGATGTCAGGATGTTCGACCCGGACGACCGCTTTGATATCGCTCATGTTCTACGGAGTGGTTGATCCGCCGTGTCGATTCCCCTGTTTGTATTTTCGAGAGATTTGATAAAAACAGGCATTGCAATCCGGCTATCGATGTCGTACGCTGATCCCCCAGCGTCTTAACCGAGTCGGTCGGTAACTGTTTTCGAACGCGGGATAGTGGTCAGATCCGGTGGTCGAAGATCCTCGCCCAGATACGACCCAGCCGGGTCGCGTCGAACGGCGGGGTTCCACCGGCGGGAAGGTAAAACTTCGATTCAGTGTCGCTGTCTCGTTCGTCGACCTCGTACGTTCGTGCCATACAGTTCGATGAAGGGTCCGTGGCCACATCGATCACTGGCTTAACCGTATAAGATGTTTATAATGGGGAAGAAGTAGGCAAGGCACCTTTGCCGCTTCCGAACGAAATCAGCGACGTCTGCGCATTGAGCGTCAGCGGGTGCGTTCAGCGGCCCCGTTGGATGGATAACCGAACGCAACTGCCGTCACCGCGGGGCGATATCGGATCCGATCACCCCTGTCCCACCATCGAGTCCTCGTCTTCCCACTCCTGTTCGCGGAGTTCGTACTTCTGGACCTTGCCGGTCGCGGTCGTCGGCAGTTCGGCGACGAACTCGACGCGGCGGACCATCTTGTAACTCGCCAGGTTCTCCCGGGTGAACTCGGTCAACTCGTCCTCGGTGACGCCGGGGTTCTCGGGATCGCCGCTTTCGGGAACGACGAACGCTTTCGGCGTTTCGCCCCACTCCTCGCTCGGCGCGGGGATGATAGCCACGTCCGAGACGTCGGGGTGTTCGAACAGGGTGTCTTCGAGTTCGATCGAGGAGATGTTCTCGCCACCGGAGATGATGATATCCTTCTTGCGGTCCTGGATCCGGACCATCCCGTTGTCGTCGACGGTCGCGAGATCGCCCATGTGATAATACCCCTCGACGCGGTCGTTAAACGCCTCCTCGGTCGCATCGGGCTTGCCGAGATATCGGTCCATTACTTGATTGCCGCGGACGACGATCTCGCCGATCGATTGGCCGTCCCGCGGAACGTCCTCGCCGTTCTCGTCGACGACACGGACCTCGGTGCCGAGAAAACCCATCCCCTGTGTCTTCTTGACCGCAAACCGGTCCTCGGAGTCGTCATCGAAGTACCGACGAGCGTCCGAACTGGTGACAAGGGGGCCCGTTTCGGTCGCGCCGTACACGTGTTTGAGATACCAGCCGAACTCGTCCTCGACGGTCCGGATCGTCGCCTCCGGCGGCGCGCTCCCGGCGGTCGCGACCCGGACATCGGCCTCGCCGGTCGTCGCGATGTCGTGGTCGGCGTAGTAGTCCAACAGCATGTTCAAAACCGTCGGAGCGGCACAGAGATACGAGACGTCCTCCGTCCGGATGGTCTCGAAGATCCACTCGGCGTCGATGCCGCGGGTGCAGACCTGTTTTGCCCCCAACCCCGTGAGCGCGTAGATGTGGCCCCAGCCGTTGACGTGGAACATCGGCAGCGTCCACAGATACGTGTCGTCGTCGCTGATCTCCTGGTGGATGCTAGTGAGGTACGCGTGGATCGTCTCCGTGCGGTGGGTCCGCATGACGCCCTTCGGATCGCCCGTCGTCCCCGACGTGTAGTTGATCGTGATGACGTCGTCTTCGTCCATCTCCGGGGCGTCGTAGGACGGTTCGACGCCGTCGATGACCGTCTCGAAGTCCTCCCAATCGCCGTCCGTCGCCGCACCGTCGTTCGTGATGAAAACCCCGGTCGGGACGGAATCGCGGACGGGCTCGACTTTTTCGGCCAACTCGTAGTCCGCGATGATCGCTTTCACGTCGGCGTCGTTGAGGATATACTCCAGGTCCTCCGGCAACAACCGGTAGTTGAGCGGCGTGTGAACCGCCCCGAGTTGCATGATCCCATAGGCCGCCTCGAGGTGGTAGTGGGTGTTCGGATCGAGGACGGCCACGGAGTCACCTTTCTCGATCCCGCGTTCCTGCAGCGCCGCCGAGAGCCGGTCGGCCCGGTCGCCGAGTTCGTCGTATGTGAACCGTTCGCCGGTCGTTGCGACGACGGCCTCCTGTGAGCCGTAGTCGCGTCGAGCGCGGTCCAGAAACTGCGTCGTCAACAGTGGTTTTCGCATACAGGTGCGCCCTCACAGTCCGTCCTAATAATTCATGCAGTTCCGGCCGACCCGTTGACTCGAGTGTTCCCCGGTCGATCAAGACAAAAGAACTATCCCTACCCCTTCGGTATCGCGTGACACTATGCCACAACCAGTGATCGCGGCCGTCGGTAGTTCGTCGATCGGCCGCACGGATCTTCCGGGCCGCGATCTCTTTTCCGTTGCGCTCAGGGAGGCGTTCGAGGGGCTCCCCGATCCGGCGGAACTCGCCGACGCCGTATACGTGGGCAACCAATCCGAAAACTACGAACATCAAATCATGCAGGGAACCCTCATGGCCGAGTGGGCGGGCGTCGGGATAGTCCCCGCCGAGCGCGTCGAGGGGTGTGCCGCCGCCGGCGCGTTGGCGCTCAGACACGCCGTCAAGGACGTCAGAAACGGCGAACACGACGGTGTCTTGGCATGCGGGGTCGAGAAGATGACGGCGGGTGGAACCGGCGGCGCGACGGACGCCCTCTCGGCCGCCTTCGACCGAGCCATCGAGCAACGCTCCGGGGTGACGGCTCCGAGCCAGTACGCGCTGCTCGCGAACCGGTATCTCCACGAAACCGAGACGACCGAGACCGACCTCGCGCGGATCGCGGTGAAAAACCACCGCAACGCGGCCCGGAACCCGCGCGCGCAGTTTCCGAAGGAGATCGACGTCGACACCGTTCTCGACTCCCAGCCCGTCGCACCGCCTCTGAAACTGTACGACTGTGCCCCGGTCGGCGACGGGGCGGCGGCGGTGCTCGTGACGACAGCCGAAATCGCGGCCGAACTCGGCGTCGACGCCGTCGCGATCGATGGAAGCGGTGCGGCCGCAAACAACATCGCCGTCGCCGAACGGAACATGACCGACATCCAAGGCGCGGCCGCCGCCGCCGAAACCGCTTACGGGGAGGCCGGAGTCGGCCCTGCCGACATCGACATCGCCGAGGTCCACGACGCCTTTACGGTCTGTGAGGCGCTGCTCTCGGAAGCGCTCGGATTTGCGCCCAGCGGAAAAGGGTACCAGAGCTACCGCTCCCCGGGAGAACGCGACGACGGGTGGACGGATGTCGAACTCTCCACGAGCGGCGGATTGAAAGCCCGCGGCCACCCGATCGGTGCGACCGGGCTCCTGCAGGCGATCGAGGCGTACGAACAGCTGACCGGCCGGGCCGGCGACCGGGCGGTTCCTGACGCCGAACGCGCGCTGTTGCTCAACGAGGGCGGTGTCGCCGACGCCGTCACGGTCGTTCACGTTCTCTCGACGGAGGTGGCCCGATGAGCGATATCCTCGATTCGGACAGCCCGTTGACGCTGCCCGGGTTCTTCGATGCGCTCGCCGACGGGGAACTCCTCGGCGGCGTCTGTGCCGATTGCGGACAAGTGTTGCTTCCGCCCCGACCGGCGTGTTACGCTTGCGGGAGCCGGGAGATCGACGTGGAAGTGCAGCCGCAAGCCGGCGAAATCTACACTTACACCGCGGTCCACACGCCGCCGCCGGCGCTCGAGGAGGAGGCCCCCTACACGATCGCCGTCGTCGAACTCGGATCCGGCGGCCGACTGACCGGGCGGGTCGACGCTCCTTATGACGCCGTCGGGATCGGGACCCCCGTCGAGATGCGCGTCCGGGAACCGACTGAGGCGGAACGCTCGCTCGCGTTCGAACACGAACTCGAGTGGCCGATGCACGTCTTCGACCCGGTCGAACGGTAGCCGTCTCGCTGTTTGGGCGACGGGCTTAATTGTTCGCCAACAAAACTGTGGGTATGTCGAAGGTCACGCTGATCGGCGAGCGGCTCGCCGAGGTGGGCGGCGAGTTCGTCTACGGCGGGGAGTCGTCGGCGTGTGAGGGCTGCCCCTATCGCGAGCAGTGTCTCAATCTGACCGAGGGCCGCCGCTACCGCGTGACCGCAACGCGAAACTCCGGCACGCTCGAGTGTGCTGTTCACGACACCGGCGTGACCGCTGTCGAGGTCGAACCGGCTCCCGTGCTCGCGAACGTGGCCTCGAACGCCGCCTACGCCGGCAGCAAAGTACCGCTCGAGGGACCGTGTCCCTACACCGAGTGTCCGAGCCACGAACTCTGTGAACCGGCAGGAGCGGCGTTCGGCACCGAGTACCAGATCGCCGAGGTAGTCGGCGAGCCACCACACGACCACTGTATGCTCGACCGGGAGCTGACCCTCGTCGAGTTCGCGCCCCAACCGGATTGAGCGCCGGCTTCAGCGCGGACCGCTCTCCGCGCGGGCCGACTCCTCACCGGTCGGATGCCCCGGCGAATCACCGTCGAGCCGGCCGACGAGCGAACCGACGTATCCGAGTACGTTCCGGTAGCCGTACGCCGACATCAACACCGGATAAAAGGGATCCTCGGCGTGTAGTTGCTCCCCGTCCGCGGACGCGAAGGGGGCACCTTCGGCGACCCGCTCGAAGTTCTCGACGAGCACCTCGTAGGTGTCGGCATCCGGTTTGGGGATCTGCTGGTCGAGCCGAAACACCGGGAGCGGGTGGTGTCGTGGGGTGTCGGTTTTCCCGGAAAGCGCGCCCACGGCGACCAGAAACTCACGTGAGAGCTGTTTGGCGTTCTCAGCGGCCGCGGGCGACCGCTGGAGGCCACACTCCAACTCGATCACGTTCGGGTAGGAGATGAGTCGACCGCCGCTGTACCCCGCCGTTTCGACGACCGCCTCGACGGAGAGATACGGGCAGATCGAGCGCGCGTAGCCGTTGAGGCTATCGACCAATGCGAACGGCGCCGCGTACGACTGCGTCGAGTGCAGCGAGAGGATGTCGCAACCGCGGATCTCGTTGAGGAGGTCGTGCGCGAGCCGTCCCTCGTGGGTGTCCGCGTCGGGATCGCCGGGGAACGCGCGATTGAGATCCTCGTCGACGAACCGGACCCCGCGGGCGAGTGCGCGCTCGTTCGCGACGATGAGTTTGACCGGGCGTTCGACGGCCGGGTCGGCTTCGGATAACGCCTCGACGGCGGCCGGGCCACAGGGCTCGTCGCCGTGGATTCCGCCGACAATAGCGACCTCCGGTTCACCCTCGCCCAGCGTCTCGACGCGCATCTGTTCGCCCGTAGCGTCCCCTGCTGTATGAACCCCGCGCTTCACGCTCGGAGCCGAGAATCGGGAGAAGGCGACGTATGCCTTACAGTTTACCGGCTTTCTGCAGTTTCATCAGGTCCTCGGTGTCGAGGGTTTCGCCTTCCTTGAACTTCTGGTAGATCTCCTCGGCTTCCTCCTTTGCGGCCTCGCGCTTCTCGGAGCGGGCGTCCTCGCGCTCCTCTTCTTCCTCCTTGTCGAGTTCGCGGAGCCGCTTTTGAACGCGGACGAAGTCCTCGTGGTGGCGGTCGGCCGCTTCCTGGGCCTCGACGAACTTGTCGTGCCACTCGTCGGCCTCGTCTCGGATGTCGTCGGCCTCCCGGTAGGCCTCGATCATCTTGTTGTGGTGCTCTTGAGCCTTATCGGCCAGTTCGGTCACCTTCTGGTGGTGTTTCGAGGCTTCGGCACGGACCTCTTGAGCCTCCGATTTGATCTCCTCGAGGTCGCCGCCCTGATCGAGTTTGTCCTTGCGGTCGGAGAGCTTCTCGCGTTTCGCCTCGATCTTTTCGATGAGTTCGCGCTCGTCCTCGGTCGAGAGCACCTCGGTCTGCTGTTTGAACTCGAGGTCTTCGATCTCCTCTTTGAGTTTGTCAACGCTTTTGCCCTCGTTCAGTTCGAGGTCGTCCTTGAGGTCGTCGACCTCGTCGAACAGCTCGTTTGCCTTCGCGTTGAGCTCGTTTCGGCTCTCCTTGTGCTCTTGGACCTGCTCGTTGAGTTCGTCGCGTTTCTCGCGGTGCTCTTGGGCTTCGTCGACTTTCTCACGCGTCTTCGCGTTGAATTCGTCGCGTTTGGAGGCCCGCTCGGAGGCCATCTGGTTCAGCTCGTTCCGTCGGTCTCTGAGCTGGCCGGCCTTCTTGATGAGCTGGCCCTTGGATTTGTTTTCGAGGTCGTCGTCTGTCAGTTCTACGTTGTCGGATTCGTCAATTGACTCTGCCATAGTTGATCACGTTACTCCATTACCGCCCCGGCCGCGGACAGCAGCCGCTACTGAAATATCGGTCGCAGTGTGAGGAAGGTTCCCTGTCATTCTGGTCGGCTGACGATGCTGCCGAACGCCGGATGCGTTCTGGTGATTCAACATATATCGCATCGATATTTAAATTTTGTGGAGGGTGAGACCCATGGAAACAGCTACCACGGCCCGCCAACGGCCGCGCCAGGCGTTCCCATACCTTTTGGATGAGTATATAAATACGACGCCGATACGTCGGTGTATGAACCAGCGCGTTCGGGCGATCGGCCACGAACACGTTACCGCCGAGCACACGAGCACGCTCGAGTTGACAAGCGACGACTGGCTGACTCCGGCCGGGGACTGCATCGTCGGCGTCGAGGCGACCGCGGTTCCAGCCGACTTCGACGACGAATTCGTCGAGGCGTGTCGGTCACGCGATGCCGAAATCACCGCGACCCTGCGCGTCGACGGGGACGAGCAGGTGATCGAGGGCCGGGGCGATCCGGGGTTGACCTTCGAGGGCGACCGAAGTATGGTCCTTCGGAGAAGCGACTACGTCGACGACCGTACCGTCATGGTCGATGCGGATACCGCGGCTGTGGGGCTCGACCGCGGCATCGTCGACCGGCTTGCGGACGGTGGCGAACTCGAGTGTCTGCTGACCGTCGAACGATAGCGACCGCTCGCCTCGAGCGATACCGATTTGCACCTGAGCGCACAGGTGAGGGTATGGACGGAGCCGAGCGGACGTACGGACGCAGAGCGCGGATTATCGTCGTGGTGTTGGTGCTCGTTGCCGCCCTGACCGCGGTCGCTTCGACCGTCGAAGGCGGAGTGGTCGGGGCGATAGAGGGCGTTATCTTCCTCTCGATCGCGTTCGTGCTCGGCTACGGCGTGTTCACGAACACGCTCGAGACACCGACGGTACAGACCGCGTTCGGGATCGGGTTGGCCGCCTACGGCGTCCTCATATACGTCACTGGCGGCAGCCTGCTGTGGCTCGGGCTCGGTATCGTCGGGGGTTTGCTCGCGTTGAGCAACGCGCGCCAGGCGACGTGGGCCCGCGGTTCGGGGTAGCTGCTTTTCGGCCCGGGAACGTCAATCTCGCCGCTTGACGTAGTGTTTTTTCGGCGGAACACGTAACCGTGATCGATGAACGACGAGCCAACCGAGAACATCTCCGGCGGCGACTCGGGCGGCGGCGCACCCGCGGCGTTCGACCCCGGGCGTTCGGGAACGCGGGCCGAGGCCGTCGTCGATCGCCTCGGTGGGCTGTACTGGCAAAAAAGCTACGGCGGCCGCGACGGGTTCGAGTGTCTCATCCGGACGATCCTCAGCCAGAACACCTCCGATGTGGCCAGCCAGCCGGCCCACGACGCCCTGATGGATCGCTACGATGGCGACGACCTCGCCGCGAACCTGGCCGCCGCCGCCCAGTCGGAGTTGGCCGAGACGATCTCCTCGGCGGGGCTGTACAACCAGAAATCCGAACGGATCATCGCGATCGCCGAACGCGTCCTCGAGGAGTACGGCAGCACCGACGCGTTCGACGGGTTCGTCCGCGAGGATCCCCCCTCGACGGTCCGGGAAACGCTGCTCGAAATGAACGGCGTCGGCCCGAAAACCGCCGACTGTGTGCTCCTTTTCGCCGGCGGTCGAGGGGGTGTCTTTCCGGTCGACACGCACGTCCACCGCATCGCCCGCCGGATCGGGCTCGCGTCGGCAACCGCCGATCATGAGGCGGTTCGGGAGGCGCTCGAGGCCGCCGTGCCCGCCGAAAAGTGTGGCTTCGGTCACACCGCGATGATCCAGTTCGGCCGCGAGTACTGTAGCGCACGCAAGCCCGCCTGCCTGGACGACCCCGAGGCCTGCCCGATGGCGGATCTCTGCGAGCAGGTCGGCGTCTACCCCGAGACCGGCGAAATCGTCGATCCCGCGGACGCACCCGAGTCGACCGAGACGGACTGACCGCCGTCGGGCCGGGGTGTTTTTGCCCGTCGACGACCCAGCGACGGTATGCTCACGAAGGATCTCCTCCGCGTCTCGCGGGCCGGCGGCGGCTACCGGCCGCGATTCACCGGCCCGGACGATGCGGCCCTCGCCGCGCGGGTCCTCGGGGTGTATCAGGGCCACGTCGGCGAGCGGCGCCACGCCCTCGACGCCGCGCTCGCGGATCTCGAACGCGATGCCGACGATTTCAAACTCGTTCGCGGGTTCGCGAAACTGCTCGAACGGCAGGCGTCTTTCGAGGTTCGCGCCCCGATCGACCCGCCTTCGGCCCGCAACGCGGCCTTCGAGGCGGCCGAGACGGTCGGCGTTGTCACACGGGGGGAGCGAGCCGCCGCCCTCGATGTAGCCGCCGACCGGCTGGGAACGACGGCCGACGACATCGAGCGATCGCTGTTCGCCGATCGCGACGTGGAGACGGTGCTCGCGGCGCTCGACACCGACTACGATCCCGATTCGCTGTGCGAACAGTACGACCTCTCGCTCGCCCAGACCGCGCTGTTCGACGCGACGACGGTCCGGATCCGGAGTTCGGACCCGAAAGCGCTCGTCTCGGCGGTGAAGCGGCTCCGGTTGATGTACGAGATCCGACGGACTCCCGGGGGCAGGGTCGTGATCGTCAGTGGGCCGGACGCGCTGTTCGGTCGTTCACGACGCTACGGGACGCGGTTTGCCCGACTGTTGCGGACGGCGACCAAGGCGGCCGAGTGGGAGTTGGAGGCGACGATCGACGATCGGGGGACCGAACGGACGTTGCGGCTCACGTCGGACGATCTCGCACACCCCGACACGGAGCCGATCGCGGAACCGACGTTCGACAGCGGTGTCGAGTCCGACCTCTACGCCCGCTTCGATGCGCTGGAGCTCGATTGGGAACTCCTCAGGGAACCCGAACCCCTCGAGTCCGGCGAACACGTCGTGATCCCGGATTTTGCCTTCGAGTGGCGCTACGGGGGATTCCGCGTCTTTTTCGAGATCATGGGGTTTTGGACGCCCGAGTACGTCGACAAGAAGCTCTCGCGGTTCGCGGATCTGGAGGAGGTCGCCCTCCTCGTCGCCTACGATGAATCGCTCGGCGTCGGCGACGAGATCGAGGCGACGGGTCACCGTGCGATCCCGTACTCGGGGACTGTCCGATTGGCGGATATCCGGGACGCCCTTCGTCCCTACGAGGACGAACTCCGGGTCGAAAGCGCCGCGGGCCTGCCGGAGTCGGTTGTCCCGGACACCGACGTGACGACGATCGAAGCACTCGCCGGGCAGTACGACGTCCCCGAACGGGCGATCGAGGGGATCGAAACCCCGGAACACGAGCGCGTCGGCCGGACGCTCATCAGACCGGCCGTCTTGGACACGCTGGCCGACGACATAGAAACCGGGATGGACCTCACGGAAGCCGAAGCGGTCCTCGACGGGTACGGGATCGACGACGCGAGCACAGTTCTCTCGCGGCTCGGCTACCGGATCGAGTGGGACGGGCTGAGCGGCGGGACAGTCCAAAAGCGGTGAACTGATCAAAACTCCCGCTGACGGCCTTTCGGCATCTGCGATCGAAGCTCGCCGTACAGATACAACCCGACGCCGATCGGCTCAATGTCGCCCGCGATCTCGTGGGCTGCGATGAGATACCCCCAGTCGCCGTCCCAGTCGGGATCGGTGTCCTCGCCACGGAGGAACGCCCGGGCCGCATCGGGGTCTAACACAACCACGTTTCTGTTCGCCTCGCGGCCGAACCGCTGGGCGGCGTCCGTCGTCGGCTTCCAGTGTTCCTGTCTGGTCCTGAGGAACGTCATTCCCAGTCCCTCGACGGCAGCCGGCGATCCGAGGTCGGCGGCGAACGCCCAGATTTTCCCGGATCCCTTCTCCCAGAACGTGTGCCCGCCGAAGTGGTCCTCGTCCAGTCCGAACCGCTCGACCCACCAGCCGACGACCGCCTCGCGGGTTGGGCGCCCCTCGACGGTTCGCTCCTCGGCGGTCGCCGGGAGCCGGTCGAAGCGGCTGCCGTCGTTCTCGGCGAGGTCGGCGCCGTCGCTCATCTCCGTACCTCCAGTTTCGCACAAAAGAACCCGCCCGTGTCGTTGTGGTGTGGGTAGATTCGCTTTGCTTTTTCCATCGAGTCGTCGAAGGCGTCACCGTCCCACGCCGTGAGTCCGGGGACGTGTTCCAGCGGCAACTCGTACTCGACGAGCCGACAGTCGCAACTGTCGAGAGCGTGTTGGAGGACGGCCTCGTTCTCCTCGGGGGCGAACGTACACGTCGAGTAGACGACGGTCCCGCCGGGGCGGGTGATCTCGAGCGAGCGCTCGAGAATGCCCGCCTGCACCCCCGCGATTCCCTCGATGTGATCCATCGACCAGTTGTCGAGGGCGTCCGGGTTCTTCCGGACGGTCCCCTCACAGGAGCAGGGAACGTCGACGAGCG
>CAZOFL010000019.1:0-31482 GCA_964579035.1 uncultured Natronomonas sp.
GGACGGCCCGAGCGAGGTGGTAATACGTCGCCGGGCGGGGCGTTTCGATCCCCTCGTCGTCACGGCCATCCATGTCTGTCGGGTCGGGGGATCCGCCATCGGGAGAACCGGCAGGGCTCACTTTCGACGCCCGGCCCCGTCGTTTCCACCGAGCGAGTCCGGCTCCCCGACAGTCATATCGACGAACACGTCCTCGAGGTCGGGGTGGATCGTCCGCACACCGTCTATCGTCACGCCGGCGTCCCCGAGGCAGTCCATCAGCCCGTACAGCTCGTCGCCGCACACAGCGACTTCGATCCGTGTCCGGAGATCGCCGGTCCGAACGGATCGGAGTTCGAACTGCTCCCGGAGCCGCGCGAGGACGCCCTCGTCGATGTCGGCGCTCGTCACTTCGACGCCGTCGTGGGTCCGGCTCGAAACGAGCGCCGCGACGGTGTCGTCCGCGACGATCCGCCCGCCGGCCATGACGATAACGCGGTCACAGACTGCTTCGACGACGTCCATGTCGTGGCTGCTGACGACGATCGTGAGGTTCTCCTCGTCGGCCAACCGCCGGAGCTCCGCCCTGAGGATCCGCGAGCTCTCGACGTCCAACCCAAGCGTCGGCTCGTCGAGGAAGACGAGCTCCGCACCGCCGGCGAGCACGCTCGCGAGCGACACCTTCTGTTTCATGCCGCGCGAGAGCTCCCGGACCGGCGTGTCAGCCTTTTCGGCGAGGCCGAGCCGATCGAGCAGCCGGTCGTGGCGGGCCGTCACCGAGTCGGGATCGACACCGCTGATCGTCGCGAAGTACCGGAGGTTCTCCCGGACGGTGAGCCGCCAGTAGTCGTTTCGCGCGCCCTCCAACATCGCGTCGATGTCGGCGTAGGCCGCCCGCCGTCCGGACGCCGCGTCGGTGCCGAACAGCCGTACCGTCCCCGAATCCGGGAGCACGGTCCCGAGAATCGATTTGATCAGCGTCGTCTTGCCCGCCCCGTTCGGGCCGAGAAGGCCGACGATCGAGCCGCGGTCGACCGTGAAGCTCACGTCGTCGACCGCCAGAATCGAATCGTCGCCGCGTCCGAACCGCTTGGAGAGGCCCTCGACCGCGAGGGCGGGGGGTTCCTGGTCGGCATTATCGCGGCCGTTCTCGTGACGCTCGTCGCCTCGGCTGTCCCCCCGGCCACCGGGGGTCGACGATCCCCCTCGGTCGGCCGACGCGGTCTGTGACATACTGTGTTGAAACGCGCTGGAAACTGATAAACGGTGCCCGGGTCGGGAGTGTCGATCGTCGGGGAACTGCCCCGATGGTCGTTTCGGCGGGTCAGTTCCGGCGAGCGCGCGGATCCGCCCCGATCCCGAGTTCGGGGACCGGGTCGATGTCCCGTCCCGCGCGGTCGGCGTTCAGTTTCGCCGCCGCGGGCGAGTCACGGATGTCGGAGTCGTCGTATCCGGCGTCCTCGAAGCAGTTCATCAGCGTCCGATCGGTTCTGAGGCTGTACTTCTGGTGGTAGTTTTCGGCCGGATAAAACGCCGAACGCGTCTCGATGCGCGTCCCGAGTTCGTCTTCGGTGAGCCCGTTCGAGCCGAGATACGCGTCGACGGCTCGCCGCTGTGCGTCCGTCGCGGGACGGACGAGGTGGTGATACTGTCGCTTCTGTGGCTGGCTGCTCCGGGCGTGGCTCCGGAAGACGATCTCGAGAAGGTCGGCATAGCCGATCCGTTCGGGATCGTAGTCGAGTTGGACGACTTCGGTGTGGTCGCCGAGGGCGTGATAGGACGGGTCGGGCGTCTCCCCGCCGGCGTAGCCGACGCGGGTCCGAACCACGCCGTCCATCGAGCCGAACTGCGCGTCCGGCCCCCAGAAACACCCGAGCCCGAACGTGGCGGTTTCGGTCGCGTCCGGCGTCGGAGCCGTTCGATCGTATTCAGTGATCGTCCGTGGCGTCGGTGGCATACGTTTCTTTGGAGCCGAACGGACATGGGGGTTGCCCTGCCGGCCGCCGGGGAGACGACTCGCCGTCGAAGATTAATAGCCGGCCGCCCACGCGTCGAGCATGACCGACGACCTACGCGGCCAGGCGGCGCTCGTCACCGGGGCAAGCAGCGGGATCGGCCGGGCGACCGCGGCGGCGCTCGCCGAGAACGGAGCCACGCTCGCGGTGACGGCGCGCAGCGAGGACCGGATCGCCGCCCTCGTGGAGCGACTCGACACCGAGGCGGTGGCCATCCCGGCCGACATCCGCGACGGGGACGCCGTCGACTCGCTCGTCGAGGAGACCGTCGATCGGCTGGGCGGGATCGACGTGCTCGTCAACAACGCCGGCGTGGGGCGCGGGAGTTCCGTCGAGGACCTCTCGACCGCCGAGTATCGGCAGATGATGGAGACGAACGTCGACGGGATGTTCTTCACGACCCGGGCCGCCCTGCCACACCTCCGCGAATCCGCCGGGACGGCGGTGTTCATCGGGAGTTTCGCCGGGAAGTTCCCACGCTCGTTCAACCCGGTCTACGCGGCGACGAAGTGGTGGACGCGGGGGTTCGCACAGAGCCTCTCCGCACAGGTCGGCGACGACGTCGGCGTGACAGTTATAAACCCCTCGGAGGTCCGGACCGAATTCGGCTCCGAGGACGGCGAGAGCTTCGAGGAGCGCTTCGAGGCGGGCGAGGTGAGCGAACCCGAAGAGATCGCCGACGCGGTCGTCTTCGCCGCCGGACAGTCGCCCTCGATGGTGAGCGAACTCGACCTCTACAGGCGGGACAAACTCACCGACTTTTGAGACGGACGGGTGTCGTTTGCAATGGCTAGTATCGAGCCCACTCCGGCGCTCGCCGGCGTCGTGTTATACCGAGTCGCATCAAGGGCGCCGCGGTGCCGTTGTGGCGCAGTGTTCGGAAAGAAGCGGGGCCCGAGCGTCGGAATCGCACGGTGAATAGACGGGAATTATAAATACGCTTCGTTCATAAATCATAGACGATAGGTGGGAGATGAGCGAATCACTTCTCGACGCCCTGGACGACGTTTGCGTTGCCTTCGACGAGACGGAAGCGCTCGTCGACTGGAACCGGGCGGCGACGGAGGTGACTGGCCACACCGACGCCGAGCTCGCGTCGACGACGCTTGGGGACCTGTTCGGTGACGCCGTTGCTCGGACGGATCTCCCGTCGGCGGTGCGCGACTCGGGCGGCTTCACAGTCGAAACGGAGTTATCGACCGCGGACGGGACGCGGCGGTACTACGAACTCAAAGTCAGCGAGGTCGGGGGCGGCGACCCGGCCGAGTTCGTCGGGGTCGCGCGCGACATCACCGGCCGAAAGGCGTCAGAACGCCGGCTCCGGTCGGGAGGTGGGTTCGTCACCGGCATCTTCGATTCGATTCCGGCCCCGCTGTACGCCTCCGACACCGAGCGCCGGCTTATCGGATGGAACAAACGGTTAGCGACCGTCACGGGGTATTCGGACGCCGAGCTCGACGGGATCGACGTCATCGAGTTGGTTCCGGAGGAGCAAACCGACTCGGTCCGTGCGAGCATCCGCTCGGTGCTCTCCGAACGGCGGACGGTAACCATCGAATCCGCCCTCGAGACAGCGGACGGCGGGTGCATTCCCTACGAGTTCACCAGCGGTCCGCTGGAGGACGGTGACGGGAAACTCCGCGGGATCGCCGGAATCGGCCGGGATCTGACAGCGCACAAGGAGCACGAACGCCGACTGACGGCCCTCAACGAGGTCTCACACGACCTGATGGCGGCCGACACGCGGACGGCCGTCGCCGAAATCGGCGTCAATACGGCCCGCGACGTCGTGGGGCTCGAGACGAACGCGATCCACCTGTACGACCCGGATCGATCCGGGCTCGTCCCGATCGCGGCGACCGACGCGGTGTCCGATCTCGTTGGGGAGCCGCCGATACTCACCGAGGGTGAGAGCATCGCCTGGCGCGCGTACGAACGGGGGGAGGTGATCGCCATCGACGATATCAGCGATGATCCGAACCGCCACAACCCCGAGACGCCGATCCGGAGCGAACTCTACTTCCCGATCGGCGAGTACGGCGTTCTCCTCGCCGGATCCACGACGGTCGAGGCGTTCGAACGGCGGGACGTCGCACTCGGGGAGCTTCTGGCCAACTCCGTCGCCACGGCGCTCGAACAGCTGGACCGAACGGAGCGACTCCGGACCAGCGAGCGCGAACTGGCCCGACAGAACGAACGGCTCGAGGAGTTCGCAAGCGTCGTCAGCCACGACCTCCGGGGACCGCTCAGCGTGGCTTCGGGCCGGGTCGAACTCGCCCAGGCGGAGTTCGACAGCGAGCACCTCGACGCCGCGGCCGATGCACACGACCGAATGCGGACGCTGATCGACGACCTCCTCGCGCTTGCCCGCGAGGGCGAAGCGGCCAGCAGCACGGAACCGGTCGACGTCGGCGAACTCGCAGAGCGGTGTTGGCGGAACGTCGACACCGGCGGAGGAAAGCTCGACGTCGCCGTCGGCCGGACGATCGAAGCCGACAGGAGCCGTCTGCAACAGCTGCTCGAGAACCTCATCGGGAACGCGGTGGAACACGGTTCGACGAGCCCCGACTCGGGAGGCGACGGGAGCGTAACCGTAACTGTCGGCGAACTCGATGACGGCTTCTACGTCGCCGACGACGGCCCCGGAGTTCCCGAGGCCACTCGCGAAGAAATCTTCGAGGCCGGCTACTCGACCGCCGAGGACGGCACGGGCTTCGGGTTGAGTATCGTCAAGCAGGTCGTCGACGCCCACGGGTGGAGCGTGCGTGTGACCGGGAGTACGGACGGCGGCGCGCGCTTCGAGATCACGGGCGTCGAGTTTTCGTAGCCGACGGGCTTACTCGTCGAGTGACTGCCAGGAGAGCCGCGGGTTCCGCGCCGCCGACACCTGGTCGATACGGCGTGCCGCAGTTCGCTGTGGCGCGGTTTCGAGCGATTCGTCGCCCTGTTCGTGAACGGCGTTGAACGCCGCCGCGAGTTGATCGAGCGTGCGTTTGTTCTCCATCTCCGTCGGTTCGGTCATGAGCGCCTCGTCGACGATCTCGGGCCACTTCGTCGTCGGCGGATGGACGCCGTAATCGAGCATTCGCTTTGCGGCGTCGGCGGCGTCCTGTTCGCCGGCGCTGGCGACGAACTCGTGGTGGAACGGGCCGAACGGGATCTCGTAGTCGAGTTGCGTCGCGAGGTAGTTCGCGTTTAAGACGGCCTTCGCGCTCGCGTCGGTCAGCCCCTCGTCACCGAGGCGGGCGATGTAGGCGTACGTTTTCGCCAACACGAGCCAGTTGCCGGCGTAGCCGTGGACCTTGCCGATCGATCGCTCGGGTTCGTACCGCTCGTAGCCGCCGTTCGAGGGGCGGATGTGGGGGTCGGGGAGGAACGGCGCGAGCTCCTCGGTCACGCCGACCGGGCCGGCGCCGGGGCCACCGCCTCCGTGTGGCGTCGCAAACGTCTTGTGGACGTTGTAGTGCATGATGTCGAACCCCATGTCGCCGGGGCGTGCACGTCCCAGGAGGGCGTTGAGGTTCGCCCCGTCGTAGTACAACAGACCGCCGACGTCGTGGACCATGGCGGCGATTTCGACGATATCGCGCTCGAACAGCCCGAGCGTGTTCGGGTTCGTCAACATCAGCGCCGCCGTCTCCTCGGAGAGGGCGGCTTCGAGCGCGTCGAGGTCGACCCGGCCGTCCTCGGCGCTCGGCAGCGAGACGACGTCGTACCCCGCCATCGCCGCGCTCGCGAAGTTGGTGCCGTGGGCGGACTCCGGAATGACGACCTCGGATCGCGCGTCGCCGTTCGCCTCGTGGTGGGCTCTGGCGACGAGAATGCCGGTGAACTCCCCGGCGGCGCCGGCCGGGGGCTGGAGGGTGACGGCATCCATCCCGCCGATCTCCCCAAGTTGTTCCTGGAGGCGATACTGGAGTTTCAAAACCCCTTGGACGGAACGCTCGGAGCGATCCGGGTGGACGGAGGCTTTCGGATGCGCCGCGAGGTCCTCCGTGAATTTGGGGTTGTACTTCATCGTACAGGACCCGAGCGGGAACGGCCCGGACTCGACGCCGTAGTTCATCTCCGAGAGCCGGGTGTAGTGTCTGGCCAGCTCCGGCTCCGAGAGGGCGGGCAACTCGAGCTCCTCGCGCGTCAGCTCCTCGGGAAGCGAGGAGTCGACCGCCACGCGCTCGGTGTTCTTTTCGGAAAGCAGCGGCTCGTACCGCGAGTCGCCGTCGGTCCAGCGGGCCTGGTCATACTCGAGGGGGTCGGTCATCGCGCCGCCTCCCGGAACGCCTCGGCGAGTCCGTCGATCGACTCCTCGTTCGTCTCGGTCGTACAGAGCTGTATTTCGTGTTCACCGACGGCGTGGACCGCATAGCCCAGTTCCTCGAGATCCTTGGCGACGGCGGAGGCGGGTTGATCCGTGCGCGCGACGAACTCGCGGAAGTGATGACGATCGTGGACCGGCGCTTTGACGCCCGTGATCGAATCGATTCGCGCCGCGAGATCGCGCGTCCGGGTGACACACGATTCGGCGAGGTCGACCAGCCCGTCGGGGCCGAGCCACGCGGCGTGCATCGCCACGCGGAGTGCGACCCACGCTTGATTCGTACAGATGTTCGAGGTCGCGCGCTCCCGGCGAATGTGCTGTTCGCGGGTCTGCAGCGTCAGCGTGTACGCGCGCCGACCCGTCGCGTCCTCGCTGGCCCCGACGAGCCGGCCGGGGACCTGTCTGAGAAACGCCTCCCGGCAGGCGAAAAGGCCCGTCCCCATCCCGTAGGCCGCCGGCAGGCCGAGCGTCGACGCGTCGCCGATCGCGATGTCCGCGCCGACGTCCGCCGGACGCTCCAGGATTGCGAGCGCGACCGGGTCGGAGCCGATCGCGAACAGCGCGCCGTGGTCGGCGGCGATCGCCCCGATCCGTTCGAGGTTCTCCTCGATCGCCCCGCGCACGGTCGGCGTCTCGGCATAGACGAGAAGCGCATCCCCGTCGATCGACTCCTCGAGCCCCGATACGTCGACCGCGCCGTCGTCCATCGGGTACGGTTCGACGCCGACGTCGTGGCCGACGAGGTAGTTTTCGAGCGTTCGGCGCCGACCCTCCTGAAGCTGTTCGGGGACGAGGATCCGGTCGCCGTCGGCCTCACGGACCCGTACCGCGAGCGTCGCCGCCTCCCCGAGCGCCGTCGCCGCGTCGTACATCGAGCAGTTGGCGACGTCGAGGCCGGTGAGTTCGACGATCATCGATTGATACTCGAAAAGCGCCTGCAGGAACCCCTGGGCCACCTCCGGTTGATACTGGGTGTAGCTCGTCAGAAACTCCGATCGGTCCGAGAGGTGATCGACCATCGACGGGACGTAGTGGTCGTAGTGACCCCGGCCGAGGAACTCGACGAGGTCGTCGTTCTCCCCGAGCGTCCGGTCGACGAGCCGCCGGACCGTCCGTTCGTCCCGCGCCGGGACGTCGAGGTGGCCGTCGAACCGGACCGCCTCGGGGATATCGAAGAGGTCCGCCTCGCGTTCGGCCCCGACCGCCGAAAGCATCGCCGCCGTCTCCTCGCCCGTGTGGGGGGCGTAGGGGCTGCCGTTTGTAGTCATGTATCGTTGCCGTTGAATTGTGTCCCAGCGGTAATATGGGTTGTCGTGGGGCGGTTCGCCGATCAGGGTTCCCGTGAGGCGTTCGGAACGGCTATTTTCGCGTACAACTGCGGGAGCACGACGCCGACGCCGACGAGTGCCGCGGCGGCGGCCACGACGGAAACGCTCTGATAGACGGCGTAGGAGACCGGGGCCGCGAGGATCACACAGACCGCCGTGACCAGGTTCTTCGGTGGGGCCATCACTCGAGGAGACAGTCGGCCAGGATCGGCACAAACGTACCGATGTCGGTCACCATGCCGACCGCCTGGGCGGAGCCCCGGTCCAGAAGCTGTGTCACCGTCGCCGGGTTGATGTCGACACAGACCACGCGGGTCGTCGACGGGAGGCAGTTCCCGACCGCCACGGAGTGCAGAAGCGTCGACAGCATCAACACCATCTCCGCGCCGTGGGCCTGCTCTCTGATGGCGTTTTGGGCCTCGATCGCGTCCGTGATCGTATCGGGTAAGGGGCCGTCGTCGCGGATCGATCCCGCGATGACGTACGGCACGTCGTGTTCGACGCACCGGTACATGACGCCGGATTCGAGGAGTCCCTCGTCGACGGCCGCCTCGATCCCGCCGGCCCGGACGATCTCGCTGATCGCGTAGATGTGATGTTTGTGCCCGTGTCGTGCGTGATCCAGGGTCTCGGTGTTGACGCCGAGCGACGTCCCGTAGAGGTCGCGTTCGATGTCGTGGACCGCGAAGCCGTTGCCGACGGAGAGGGCGTCGACATAGCCCGCCCCGACGAGCCGCGCGAGGTCCTCGCGCGCGCCGGAGTGGATGAGCGCCGGCCCGGCGACGACGAGGACGTCCCCGCCGTCGGATTTTGTCTCTTCGATCGCGCCCGCGACCTGCTCGATCGTCGATTTCGACGGTCGTTCGGCGGACACCCCACCCCGCATGAACCCGAATGAACCCCCCTGATCGCGGGGGCGCTCCGGTGGCCGGACGCGGATGCCGGCGTTCCCGACGACGATCCGGTCACCCGCCTCGACCGCGTTGAGCACTTTCGTGGCGGCGCGAACGCCGTCGTCGGTCTCCTCGAGGACGACCGCACAGTCCATCTCCATGCGTTCGACCTCGATCCAGTCGCCGTCGTGGCGGATCTGTGTCGGGTGGTTCGTCGTCGAATAAAACCCCTGCGGAACGACGCGGTCCTCCGGGGCGGGTTCGACCCGCGCGTCGGTCGGGTCGGCCGGGTTGGCCCCCCGCTGGTGGAGTTCCCGGACGATCCCCCGGAGATCCGCCTCCGTCTCGGCGTGGACGAGCAACCGCGCGTACGACTCCTCGTGCTTGCGCCGGCCGATATCGAACTCCTCGACATCGAAGGAGCCGCCGTGGTCCATGATGACGCCGAAGGCCGCCTGCATCATCCCCGAGTCGATGATGTGACCCTCGAGTTCGACGACGCGTGAAACGCTCATGGCCGGACGAACGGAACGCGCCTGTAAGTCGTTGTGGGTAATCCGGCCGGCGCGAACGCCCGCCTGGGCCGGGCTCAGTCGGTCCGACACGCGACGGTCCAGCCGGTGTCGGCCGCCGCGACCAGCCGTTCGTAGAACGCCCGCAGCCCGTCGCTGCCGGTTTCCGGGAGGACGTGCAACTGGACGGTCCCATCACGGACGGCGATGCGGAACGTGTCGCCGGTGTCGTCGTCGTGGACCAGATACAGCGGCATCGGGAGGTCGAACCAGTCGCCGTACCTGTAGGGAGAGTTCTCGAGAACCGACTCGACGAGTTCCGTGAGCGAACCGTCGTCGGTGTCGCGGGCCGGACGCAGTGAGAACACGGTTTCGCCCTCGTACTCGACGCCGCCGCGCCCAGGATACCGCCGGGTTGGACGCTTCGGGATCGAGAAGTCCGGATCGTCGTCGGCCACACGGGTTTTACGCCGCGATGTCGTTTAAATTCGAGGGAGAACGCCGCCGCCGGATCGGAATGTTTGGTACCCCCCGTTTCGAACGTCGACCGTGACACGCGCCCGACTCTTCGGCTCCCTCTGTGGCCTGGTCTTTTTTTTAAATCTCGCCAGAATCGTCTTCGCGCCGCTTCTGGACGTTTTCATCGCCGAGTTCGCGATCGGGGAGGCCACCGCCGGGCTCATCGCGACCCTCGTGTGGGTCGGGAGCGCCGCACTCCGGCTCCCGACCGGGTGGCTTCTAACGAGGGTCTCGAGACATCGTCTCATCCTCGTGAGTGGACTGTTGCTCACCGCCGCCTCCGCGGCCACCGCGACCGCGGTGTCCGCCGGACAGCTCATGATCGGGGCGTTCGCGATGGGCACCGCATCGGGCGTCTACTTCGTCTCGGCGAACCCGCTTTTGAGCGAGTTGTATCCCGATCGGATCGGCCAGGTCCTCGGGACCCACGGCGCGTCCTCACAGGTCGCGGCAGTGGTCGCCGCACCGCTCGTCACCGTTTCCTTGCTCGTCGACTGGCGGCTCTCGCTGTGGGCGATCGCCGTCGGGGCGGCGGTCACGACCGCCTACACCTGGTACGCTGCGCGCTCGACGGACATGCCGCAGGCGGGCAAAGAGGACAGCGACTTTCTCGCCGGCGCGCTCTCGGAGTGGCGCGTCATCGTGACCGCGCTCGCCCTCGCCGGCGCGGCGGTGTTCGTCTGGCAGGGGATCTTCAATTTCTACGACCTTTACATGCAGTCCAAGGGGCTTTCCAGGGGCGCTTCGGGCCTGATGTTAACGATCGTCTTCGCGAGCGGCATCCCCGCCTTCTACTTCGGCGGGAACCTGGCCGATCGGCTCCCTCACGTGCCGTATCTCCTCGGGATCGTCGGCGCGTTCGCCGCCTGCATCCTGGCGTTGACCGCCGCCGAGGGGCTGATCGCGCTGGCCGTCGTCTCCGCGGTCATCGGGGCCGTGGTCCACGCGCTCTTCCCGGCGACGAACACCTACGTCCTCGATGCGCTTCCGGACTCGACGCGGGGGAGCGCTTACGCCCTGTTCAGTTCGGTCTGGATGCTCACGCAGTCGGTCGGCTCCTCGGCCGTCGGGGCGCTGATCGAGGCCGGCTACGCATACGATGCGGTGTTCAACGGTGCGGCGCTGTGTCTGTTTGCGTCGATCGCCGTGCTCGCACTCCTCGAGCGTGCGGGGGCGTTCGCGAACTGATACTGTCGGACGTAACTACGTGAATCGCAGCCTCGTCGAAAAAAGCGCTACCGCGTAGCTTTGGGAGTGTGGCGGTTCGGATCTTCACGAAATTACGTCCGACAGTATGAGTATCCCCGCCGAAAGACGAACCCGTCGGCCGATCCGGACGGCCGGTCGGCGGGTTCGAGCACGTAGCCCCGATCCCTCACCCGTATCGCCTCGACGACCGCGTCGGCGAGTTCGGGCTCCCCCTCGAGGTCCGGACACTCCAGCACCGCCGCGAGCCGTTCGGACGCGCGGCGGAACTGTGTCGGGCGATCCAGCCGTTCGTTCGCTGGAATCAGGCCGGTCGACGGACGGTTCGTGGTCGGGAAACGGCTCTCCGTACGACCCCGGTGGTGGGAATCCCACGACATCGATATCCGCACCGTTCTGAAGCGCGAGGCTTCCGCCTCGAATCTTCGGTAATCGGTGCGTACCGGCGCGACCGTCGCTCGAAAGACGTCTCTAACGGCCGGTGCGACCACCCCCGAGGATAAAACAACAGCCCCCACCTCAGTCGTCGTCGCCGGCGACCGCATCGGGATCGTCGTATTTCTCCCGGCGGCGCTCGTGGATGTCCTTGAGCGCGTGTTCGGGCGGGACGTCGATCGCCGGGTTCTCGTCGAAAAAGGACACCGGTTCCAGTTTGAAACTGGCGAGGTGTGCGGGCAGTATCGGCCAGTCCTCCGGCCGATCGACGTGGTTCACGCCCAGCGTGTACCACAGAACCAGGTCCTCGTCGTCGAGCGAGCGATCCTTTTCGGTCCATTTCGGCAGCCCTTCGCCGCCCGGACTCTGGTTCGGGTAGTCGCCCGCGGGGAACCGCTCGTCCTCGTGGTACGGCGTCGCCCACAGGTGGTATTTGATGTACCCGGAACGCTCCATCACGCTCGAGCGTGCCTGCGCCGCCGCTTCGACGTTCTCCCCCGGAACGAGCCGATATCCGACCGGCTCGTCGACGCGGTTCGTCTTATCGTGGTTTTCGATCTGCCAGTAGCGACCCTTCAACGGATCGATCAGCTCCTGTGCCTCCTGTTCGGTTTCGAGTTGGGTCTTTTCCGAGTAAAAAGCGGCCCCCGTCGGATTGACGCCGTCGACGCCCTCCTGGCCGTCCCAGCGGATCTCCGCCTCGGTGTCGGGACCTTTCGGGATCGACCGGTTCTGTCGCCGATACAGCGTGTTTTCGTCGCCGTCGATCGCCATGTCGAGCCGGAAGTTGAAGAAGTGCTGGTGGATCATCCCCTTCATGTTGGGCGCCATCATCTCGTAGTAGCCGGTCGACATCTCCGTGCCGGGTTCGACCAGCCCGTTGCTGTTGATCCCGGTCAGGCGGACCTGCGGTTCGATGGAGGCGTCCTGGTAGAAATACCAGTTGAACTGGTAGTCGTAGTTGCCGACAGTCGCAACGAAGGAGATCACGAGCCGACGGTTCCGTCGGACTTCGGAGTTCTCCGTCCGCCAGTTGGTGTGTTTCCAGAGGGTGCCGTAGTCCTCCTCGTGGATGCAGATCGCGTTCGGGACGACGTTGACCTCCCCGTCCGCATCGTTCATGACCGCGTCGAAGTAGTGCATGTACCCGAGGCAGTCGCATCCCTCTGTGAGCGAGTTCGCCAACCGGCCGATGTTGTACTCCCCGATGTCGCCGGCGTTTTTCCAGTTGTGGTTCGGATCCGGATCGCCGTAGGGCACGTTCATTTCGGCCGCCGAGGCCCGGTGGATGACGTCTCTGACCTCGCCGTCGTCCTCGTAGCCGATGTTGTAGAGGACCAGCCCCTCCCGCTGGGTCCAGCCGACGCGGATGTGCCAGTTTTGCCACTCGATCTTCCGACCGTCGATCTCCCAGCTCGGCCCTTCGGGCTGATCGACGTTGTACGGTTTCAGGTCGGTCCGGAGGTCGCGGTCCTCCTCGCGGTATTTCGCGTCCTCGAGGTCCTCGAGGACGTTGTCGACTTTCGTACCCCGGTCGAGAACCTTGAGCACCTCCATGTCGTCGAGGTCGACCCACGCATGGAGGCCATCGAGCGGTCTGGCGTAGCCGTTGTCCGCCTCGCTCGTCCGGATCCACGACATCGCGTGAGCGAGCCGGCGGTCACGGTCGACGTCGTCCGGGACGAGATGGTGGCCGACCGACCACGGGTCGACGATCGCGAGATCGAAGTTCTCGACCCCGCGTTTCGCGGCGGCTTCCCGCCACTCCTCGTTGTTTTTGACCGTCTCCTCGCACTCGTCGAATTCCGTGAGCGTGATCGAGGGCTGGACCCCCGGCTGTTCCTCCCAGGAGACGACCCGCCCGTCGTCGAGCGAGACGACGGCCTCGTAGGTCGTCTTCTCGGTTCGATCGCGGAGGATGACGAACGCCTGCCGTTCGACGTCCTCGTCGTTTGCCTCGAACGCTTGCACCGCATCCTTCGGTGGCTCCTCGAGGACGATCTTGACGTATCGGTGCTCGCCTCCGATGTCGCGTTCCCCCTCGAGGATCTCCCGGGCGCGCTCGATCTCGTCCGGCGTTAACGGGTCGTACGGATGATCAACGCGTGATGTGGTCTCAATTGCCATACAGTCCGGTAGCGGCTACAACTAATATAATTTTTTGGGAGGGGAGTTGTGTGTACGTTTCGATTATTCTCGATTGGCTGAATATCATACAGTTCGGAACGAACGCGATATTCGTGTGCGAGGGACGGATCGGTAGAAGACGGCTACTGTGGCGCTCCGGAAGGCAGCTCCGGGGGCCTTCAGAGTCCGTACTGCTCGCGGACGACCGCAACCAGTCCACACTCCTCGAGGACGTCCGTCGGCGCCAGCATCGACAGTTGGACGACCCCCGGCAGCCGGGCGATCTCGACGCCACCGGTGAACGTACACCGCCCCCGGATCTCGCCCTCGGACATCCCGAACAGCGCGCTGGCGCGGTCGAAGGCGTTCTCCGTCGCGTCGTTGATCGTCGCCCCCGACCCGACGAACTGGACCGGGGCGGCGTCGTGGAACCCGTCCATCCCGTGTTCGCCGGCGAGTTCCGCCCCGGCCGCGCGCTCCTCGTCGGTGTAGGGCTTCGCGATATGCGGGAGATCGGACTCGTTCGGCAACAGCATCGGCCCCTCGAGTCCGACGTCTTTTATCACCTCGACCTCCAGTTCGGTTCGACCGCTCACGTCGGTCGTGTGCAGGGAGAGTTCGCCGTCGCCCTGGTTCGCGTGGAGGTCGCCGACGTACAGCCCCGCACCTTCGATCTCGACGGGGCAGATGAGCGTCGCGCCGGCCCGGACGTCGTTGGAATCCATGTGACCATCGGTGCGATCCGCGAGCGCCGCCTCGTCCGGCAGCCCCCAGTCGTGGTCGGCGCCGAGCAGGAACTGTCCGAAGTCGCCGGCGTTGTGCGAGTCGGGAAACTCACGGGCGGGCGTGGTTCCGACGTTTCCGATGAACGGCCGGAGCCGCCCGAGCGTACCGGGGATCCGATCCGGCTTGTACAGCAGTATCGGATGCTGGCGTGAGTTCTCCGGCAGCGCCATCGCCTCGTGGGCGCGCTCCGCGAGGTCGTCCGCGCCCTCGGGGCCGACGGTGATTCCGACCGATCGGTCCTCGTCGAAGGCGACGGTGTACCCGAACTCGAAGCCGAACGAGGAGGCGTTCGCCCCACACTCCGCACAGCGGATCGAGTCCTCGCCGGTCCCCTCGATCACGCTCTCCGGCCACTCGGTCCCGCACTCGGGACAGACGTGATCGACGAACGGATCGTTGCCGAACGCTTTCTCGCGTTCCCGCATACTGCCCGTGCTCGTCGCGACGCTCGTCACCTCGACGTCCTTGATCCGGACGACCAGCGCATCGCCCGGTTCGGCGTTCTCGACGCGGATCGGCCGCGTGACCTCGTGACCGCCGCGGAAATCCGGTGTGATCATCGGCCCCCAGCAGGCCGGCGGCGTGTGTGTCCGGATCGTCCCGCCGTCCGCCACCGTCCCGGCCCACTCCTGGTCGGGCCCGACGAGGCCGAGCGTGTACTGATCCACTTCGAGTTCGTCGTGTACCTGTTGGGACATACTGTGTGGTTCGTGTGGTTCCCTGATAAACCCGATCTTCGGGGCGATCAGCGGCGTCGTGGCCTACTGCGAGCACGGCCGGATTACGGCTTCGGAACTGTGTTAGCCGCTGTCGCTGCCGCGTCTCGTCGCCTTTTGACTCCGGACACGCGTCGGAGTCACGCCGGGTCGGATTTGACGGTGAGGACGGGACACTCCGCGGTGCGAACCACCTTCTCCGTCACGCTGCCGAGCAAGTACCGGTCGATGCCGCGGCGGCCGTGTGTTCCCATCACGATCACGTCGATGTCGTGCTCGTCGACGTACGCCAGAATCTGTCGGTACGGCGATCCGCCGGCGACGGTTCCCCGAATCGACTCGAGACCGGCGCCTTTCGCCCGGGTTCGTGCGTCCTCGAGCGCCCGTTCGCCCTCCGCTTCGAGCGCTTCGAGCGTGTCCGGTGTGCCGGCTTTGAGCACGGGGTACGTCTCCTCGATGACGTAGAGGACGTGCAGGGTCGCATCGTACGTCGATGCGATGTCGATGGCGTGTTCGAGTGCGGCGGCGGTGCCGTCGCTGCCGTCCGTCGGAAACAGGATTCGATCGTACATACCCTCAGTTCGGGTCGTAGCGCCCTAAGTAGCCGCCCCCTACGGGCCCGCTGACCGATCAGTTCAGACGATCCCAGCCGCGACGAAGGCGAGATAGCAGATGACGACCAGTGCCGACGAGTGCAACAACGCCTCGTAGCGGCCGCGCGATGCGACGCCGGCGAACCACCCGCATGCGACCGCCGTGGCCTGGGTGACAACGTAGAGCCGCCACGCGTCGCGTTCTGCGTCGACGGCGGCGGGGTCGACGGCGATACCGAGGATTTCGGACCCATCGGGGAGCCGTGCGACCGAACCGAGGACGTACGCGTCGCTCAACAGGACGACGCCGACAACGAGCACCGCCGCCGCCCATCCGACGGCGACGTAGACGAGCATGGTCGCGCGCAGTTTCTTCCGCTCGTGATACAGCGATCCGACCTCCTTTTGAAGCGCTTCGAACGTCGTTTCGGCGTCGCTCCCGACGTCCAAGGCACCGGTGACCAGCCCGACAGTCTGTTCCGCCAGCGGCGTCCCGACGCGGTCGACGAACCGGCCGAGCGCTTCCCGCCGGGCGTCCGCTTCGGTCGGCGGGATCGTCAACCCGAGACGGAACGCGAGATCGTCGACATCGTCCGCCAACACGCCGAACTCGACCTCCTCGGAGACCGTCGCGACGGCCGTCGCGAACGGCGTTCCGAGGCTCACCCGGCCCGCGACCGCGTGGACGAACTCCCGAAGCGCCCGGTCCTTCGCGTCGTCGAGCCGCTCGCGTTTCACCGCGACCGCCCCGACCGGGAAACCGTAGGCCGCATAGCTCAACAGCAGGACGTTCGCCGTCGGCTCTCCGGCCGTCCACAACAGCCAGGCGACGGCGACGGCCGGAAAGGCAAAGACGAAGGCGGCGCTCGCCGGGTTGGTGGCGGCCGTAGCGAGCGTCGCGATTCCGGGCGGCCGTTCGTACGTCCGGACGTAGTCGGGCGGCCGGAGTTCTGCGACCAGACGCGCCGCACAGACGCCGACGGCGAGGACGAATGCGGCGCTCGCGTACGCGGCCGTTACCCGAAGTGTCGGATCGCCGGGGAGCGGAACGGTCCGGGATAGCCCCGGAACGAGCACGCTCGACACCGTAACGACGAGCACGAGGAGGACGGGAAGGGCGACGAGCAGGGTGAACACCTCGGCGAGGAGTTCGAGATACCCGCCGATCCGCCGTTGGTCCCTCGATTGCCGGTGTGACAGCATGCGCGATTCCGTCCGCAGATACTCCCGTAGCGAATCCGGACCCTGCTCGGCGCGTTCGCAAAACTTCAACAGAAACGGCGACAGCAACTCCCGCGAGGGCGTCTCGCGTGCGACCTCCCGGAGGCCGGTATCGAGGCTCCCGGTGAGCGCCGCGATCTCGAGGACACGCGCCATCGAATCGCCCGTTTCCCCGTAGGCTCGCTGGTCCGCGACCGCGCGAATCATCGTTCGCCGGCCGCCGCTGCCGTCCGCGAGCACACTCAGATATCGAACTGCTCCCGGGAGTGACCGTTCGACCGCCAACCGCCGGGCGCTCGCCCGCCACCGGAGGTACGTCCCGGCGGCCACGATCGTTCCCCGTTTTGCGAGCAGCCCACAGCCGAGGGCGGCGACAAACGGGGCTGACGCCGAAACGACGGCGGTGTGACCGTCACCCGGTATGGGACCGGCAACGGCGTTCGAGACTGGGTCGAGAGCCGGACCGGCGAGCAGAGACACGGGACCGAGGGCCCCGACGGCGGTGAGTGTTCCGACGACCCACGACAGGCCGTACACCCGCGAGAGATACGTCTCGAACCCGACGGCGGTCGCCGCCCCGCGGTGACGCTCGCGGTCGACGCTGTGGCGCGGCCGATCGGCGTGTCTGGAAAAGAGCGCATGGAGGGCGGCATCGACCCGCAAACCGACCGTTCTCGCTCGGCGGCTACGCATCGGGATCGACCCGGGTCCGCCGGATCCGTTCGATCGTCGCCGCCTCGTTCGTCCGGAGATCGCTCAGGAAGCCGAACAACGCCTCGAAATCCGAGATCCCGTCCCGGACCAGATACTCGACGTAGCCGTGTTTGCGGTGAAACTCCGCTTCGACCGCCTCCAGGGGTCGGTTCGTGTGGGCCGCGAGCCGATCGAAGGTTTCGATCCCCCGGTTCGCCGTCGGATCCCCGAGTTTCGGATGCTCGTAGGCGAACTCCCAGCCGCCGTCCGACGTCCGGGTAACCACCCGGTTGTAGTGGACGGTCACCCCGTCCGTCGTCACGCTCCCCGTCGGCCGATCCAGCCGCTCGGCCTCGCGTTCGGGGAGCAGTTCGACGGCCGAGCCGACGTGGCGGCCCTCGGGGCCGTGTTCCGGAAACACCACGAGGTCGATCTCGAACAGCAGACGCGGCGGGACGCCCTTGTCCATGAGCCTGCCGAGAAGCGTCTCGATGTTCTCAGCGTGGGTGGTGCCGAGGACGCCGTGGCCCGTCTGTAACACCTCACCGAGCGTACCGAACGACTCGGCGGAGTTGATCTCGGCGATCACCTCGACGTCGGGGTTGAGGTAGTTCGTCTCGGCCATCAACTCCGACATCGAGATGTTTTTGAACCGGTCCTGATGCTCCCGCGTCGTCAGTGACACGCCGGTCTCGTGGGGGAGACGGACCTCCCGTGATCCCTCATCGATGCTGACGGGGCGGGCGTCGTAGGCGATGAACGGCATGTGAGCGTTCAGAAGCGTCGTCTTGCCGGCGCCGGTCGGGCCCGAGTACAGAACCACGCCGTGGTGTTCGTACAGCATCCACAGAAGCGCCACGAGCTCCGTCGGCAGCGAGTCGGACTCGACGAGATCGACCGGCGTCAGGACGTTGGACGCCTGTTTTCTGATCGAGATGTGGGGGCCGCCCTCTGAGATCGTCGGCAGCGCTATCGCACAGCGGACGGTCTGGTCGAGACCGTCGAGATCGAGGTTCGTCTTCGCCGAGGGGCGACTCGCCGACAGCTCCACCCCGTCGCTCGCCGCGAGTTTGGTGGCGACGTTGACGAACTCCGTTTCGGAGTCGAACGCCAGGTTCGTCGGCTCCCGGCCGCTCCCTCGGGGAACGACCTTGATCCGCTCGCCGACCCGGTTCGCCTCGATATCCTCGAGGTTCGGGTCGCAGATCGGGACCGTCAACTGTCCGTACCCCACGAGATCCCGGACGACGTAGTAGACGAGGGCGTCGAGGCGACGCTCCGTGTACCGGCGATCGACCGACGGCACCGATCCGCCGTACTCGGCGAGCGCGCGGCGAACCCGGTGGCCGAGCGTGTCGATCAGTGCCCGGGGCGACCCCGCGGTCAGCCGCCGCGAGAGGAACTGTTCGCTGCGCTCGCAGACGATCGACGCCCGTTCCTCGATCGGCGAACGGCCGTCGAGTGCCCCGACACCGGTTTTCCAGACGTGCTCTTTGCAACCGTCGATGTGGCGTTCCTCACCCGGCAGGAGAGCCGGTTCGAGAACCGCGTACTTCCGTTCGAACGGGTCGGCACCGAGTAGCTGTTCGCGATACCGGACAACGGGGATCTCGTAGCCGAGAAACGTGACGGTGTACCGTTCGATCCGCTCGGCGCCGACCCGGTCCATATACGGCGCGTCCTCGATCCCCGTGTCGGCCGGGGCGTAATCGGTTAGATGGACCGACAGTTCCTCGCCGGAAGCGTCAACGATCTCGATTTCGTCGTCGAGAGCGTGCGGCGTCAGATCACCCAGACAGTGCAGTTCGGCCAGTGCATAGTACTCGAGGCGGCGACGGGCGGCCGGCCGACAGGAGACGAGCCGATCGAGAATCCGCTCGTAGCTCGGATCGAACCCCTCGTGGAACCGCTCGGCCGCGCCCTCCCGGGTCCGCGGACGGCGCAGTTCGGCGTTCTCGAAGTGCTCGCGGACGACCCGGAGGTCCGCTGTCGTTCGGGCCGACAGCGACGGTTCGCGGACGCGGTAGGCGAACCCGTTTTTTCCGTCCGTGACCGTCGCGACCACCCCCGGGACGATCTCGTAGTGGTCGTAGATCCCTGTGGCATACCACGCATCGGGGCTGTCCGGCGGTTCCGGCTCGGGAACGATCAACGCATCGGCGGGCATTTACATCGGTCTGTCCCCGGTTTTTGAGTTAAAATTTCGCACCGAAACGGCGGTCAAAATAGCGGGACTGCGTCCGTCGCTATCCGTGGGTCGGCGGCCGATACGGCAGTGGCATTCGCGCGATCCAACGGCCAGTGCCGTCGAATGAACACCACGCACGTACTTGTTCGCCCGGAGTGAACTCACCCGCATGAACCCCCCGCAGCCGGCCGAGGACAGTTTCGCCCGGGAGCGGCCGGTTCTTTCGCTCCTGGTGGCCGTCCTCGCCGTGGAGATCGTCGGTGCGTCCGGGGCCGTCTTCACCGCTCGCGGCCTCGAGGAGTGGTATGGGACGCTCGTTCGCCCCGAACTCGCCCCGCCGGACTGGGTGTTCGCCCCCGTCTGGACGACCCTGTTCGCCCTCATGGGCGTCGCCCTCTGGCTTGTCTGGCGGCAGGCCGGGGCGAATCCCCGAGCCGTTCGCCTCGCCGCGCTCGTGTTCGGCGTCCACTTCGCGTTCAACCTTGGGTGGTCGGCCGTCTTTTTCGGGCTACAGCGGATCGGTGCCGGACTGGCCGTCATCCTCGTTCTTTGGGGACTCATCGTGGCGACGATAGCGGCGTTCGACCGCGTCGACCGGCGTTCGGCGCTGTGTATGCTCCCGTATCTCCTGTGGGTTTCCTTTGCCGCGTATCTCAACTACCGGTTTTGGGTGTTGAACTGAGACGGGTCGGAACGGAGAGACACCGGCCCGAAAGGCTACGGGAGGATTTCGACCGCTTTTTTATACAATCCGGCGTGTCTCCGGTATGCCCGCATCGAACGAGGTCCGTCTGGGAACGCCTCTGGCCCCGAACGCGACGAAACTACTCCTGCTCGGCAGCGGCGAGTTGGGGAAAGAAGTGCTGATCGAGGCCCAGCGGCTCGGCGTCGAAACCGTCGCGGTCGACCGCTACGAGGACGCCCCGGCGATGGGGGTCGCACACCGCTCGCACACCGCCGACATGACGGATCCGGATCGAATTCGCGCACTCGTCGAACGGGAGGACCCGGACCTGATCGTCCCCGAGATCGAGGCGATCGCGACGGGCGAGCTACGGCGGCTGGAGGACGACGGCTACACCGTGATCCCGACGGCCGAGGCGACGCGGCTGACGATGGACAGGGAGTGGATCCGGGAGTTCGCCGCCGAGGAGGTCGGCGTAGCGACGAGCGACTACGAGTTCGCGGACGATCCCGAGGCGTACCGCGATGCGGTCGAGCGGATCGGCCTCCCCGTTGTAGTGAAACCGACGATGTCCTCCTCCGGGAAGGGACAGTCGGTCGTACGCGACACCGACGGGATCGAAGCGGCCTGGACGGATGCGATCGAGGGGTCACGCTCCGACACCGGCCGCGTGATCGTCGAGGAACTCGTCGAGTTCGACTACGAGGTGACGCTGCTCACGGTTCGACACCGCGGCGGGACGAGTTTCTGTCCCCCGATCGGTCACGCACAGGCCGGCGGCGACTACCGGGCGAGTTGGCAGCCGCACCCGACGACGGACGGGGAACGCGAGGCGATGGAAGGGATGGCCGAGGCCGTCACCGACGGCCTCGGCGGCTACGGGGTCTTCGGCGTCGAGTTCTTTGTCCGCGACGGGGAGGTACTGTTCAGCGAACTCTCGCCGCGGCCCCACGACACGGGGCTCGTAACCCTCGGCTCGCAGCAGTTGAGCCAGTTCGAACTGCACGTGCGGGCGATTTTGGGGCTTCCGATCCCCGAAATCGACGTTCGAACGCCGGGCGCGAGCGCCGCGATCGTCGCCGACGAACCGATCGCACAGCCGGCGTTCGAAAGTGTCGCCGCAGCCCTCGAGGAACCGGAGACGGGAGTCCGGCTGTTCGGGAAGCCGAAAGCGTACGCCGGACGACGGATGGGGGTAGCCGTTTCGACGGCTTCGGACCCCGAAACGGCCCGTAAACGCGCGGAAGCCGCCGCCGACCGCGTCCGGATCGTCGACGACGGGGAGCGGTAGAGGCCCCGCGGCGTCAGCCTGAACACCCGACCCCGGCCGAGGGTTCGCGGATGGCTCCTCATACTGTCGGACGTAACTACATGAATCGCAGCCTCGTCAAAAAAAGCCCTACCGCGTAGTTTTGGGAGTTTGGCGGTTCGGATCTTCACGAAATTACGTCCGACAGTATGAGTTCGGTAATAGTAATTCACTTGAATGTCCCCCGAATCGTATGGGCATGCGCGTCGTCATCGTCGGGGCGGGCGAAGTCGGGACCTCGATCGCAAAGAGCCTCGCTTCGGATCACGACGTCGTGGTCATCGACATCGATGCTGATCGGGTCGAACAGGTAAAATACGACCTCGACGTGATGACGCTTCCGGGCGACGGAACCTCGATCTCGGCGCTCGAGGCGGCCGATATCGACTCCACGGATCTGTTCATCGCGAGCACCGACAACGATCAGACGAACCTCGTCGCGTGTGAGACCGCGAAGACCCTCGCCGATCCGTTCACCATCGCGCGGACGAAAAGCGTCGAATACCTCCGGACGTGGGAGTTGACCGAGAAGGCCTTCGGCGTCGACTTCATGGTGTGTTCGGACCTGTTGAGCGCCGAGGACATCGTCAGAGTGGTCGGTCTTCCCTCGGCGGTCGACGTCGATCCCTTCGCCGGCGGCCTCGTCCAGATGGCCGAGTTCGAAATCGAGGCGGAAAGCCCCGTCGCCGGACAGACCGTCGCGGAGGCCGACCGGTTCGAATCCCTGACGTTCGCCGGCCTGTTCCGCGGCGACGAACTCATACTCGTGCGTGGCGACACCCGCATCGAGGCCGGCGACCGGGCGGTCGTCATCGGGAGCCCCGAGAGCGTCCAGGAGTTCGCGAGCGACATCGATCCGGAATCGACGCCGGGGGACGCCGACGAGATCGTCATCATCGGCGGCTCTGAGATCGGCTATCAGACCGCCAGACTGCTCGAAGAACGCTCGCTGTCGCCGCGGATCATCGAACAGAACCCAGAACGGGCCCGGTATCTCGCCGAGGAGTTGCCGAGCACGCTCGTGATGGAACACGACGCGACCGATACGGACTTTCTCGCGAGAGAGCACGTCGACGAGGCGGACATCGTCGTCGCGGCGCTGGAAAGCGACGAGCGAAACCTTCTCGTCTCGGTGTTGGCAAAGCGGCTCGGCACCGACCGCGTCATCGCCGTCGTCGACAACGGCGAGTACGTGACGCTGTTCGAGGAGATCGGTATCGACGTCGCTATCAACCCACGGCAGGTGACGGCCGAGGAGATCACGCGCTTTACTCACGGCGGTATCGCGGAAAACATCGCAGTGCTCGAAGGCGACCAGGCGGAGGTGTTGGAACTGGAACTGACGGACGCGAGCGGCCTTATAAACCGTCCGATACGGGACGTCGCCGCCGATCTCGAGGCGAACGTCGTCTTCGGCGCGATCACGAGAAACCGGGAGTTCGTTACCCCCCGCGGCGACACGGAGCTCTGTGCGGGCGATCACATCGTCGTCTTCGTCGAGTCGTCGTTCGTCGACGAGATCACGAAGATGGCATAGATGGTCCGGATACGCGTCGACTGGCGGACGAGCCTCGACCTGACTGGGCGGGTGCTTCTGTATCTCGCCGCCCCGCTGGCGTTCCCGTTGCTTCTCGCAGTGTGGTACGGCGAGTCGATCCTCCCGTTCGTCGCCGCCATCGCCGTCACACTTCTCCTCGGCGGCGGGTTCAGGTCGCTTCCGGGCGATCCCGGCGATCTCGGCCCCAGGGAGGCGTTCCTCGCGGTCGCGGTGATCTGGCTCCTCGTCGCGGCGATCGGCGCGATTCCCTTCGTCATCGCCGCGACCGGCACGATCGCCCACCCGATAAACGCCGTGTTCGAGGCGATGAGCGGCCTGACGACGACGGGGGCGACGACGCTTCGGGACTTTTCGATCCACGATCGCTCGATACTGATGTGGCGACAGGTCATCCAGTGGCTCGGCGGCCTCGGGATCCTCATCCTCGCGACGGCGATCCTCTCGGAACTCGGGGTCGGTGGCGCGCAGTTGATGGAAAGCGAGTCACAGACCCGGAACGTCAACAAGTTGACGCCCCGGATCTCGGAGACCGCCCGCCTCATCTGGTCGCTGTATCTCGGCTTAACCGGGCTGGCCGTCGCTGTCTACTACGGCCTCGGCCTTGCCGGCCTCGCACCGAAGATGGATCTGTACAACGCCGTCGCCCACGCCTTTAGCTCGGTCGCGACCGCCGGGTTCTCCCCCGAACCGCTGAGCGCCGGGGCGTTCTCACCGGCCGTCCAGTGGGCGATTATCCCCTTTATGATCGCCGGCTCAACGAGTTTCGTCCTCATGTACTTCGCGATCAACGGCGAACCGATGCGACTGTTGAAAAACGAGGAGTTCCACTTCTATCTCGGCGTGCTCGCGTTCTTTTCGACCGTCGTCGCGGCGATGCTCGCCATCGATCCCGACATCGGGTTCGGACCCGAGGAGACGATTCGCCACGCGGTGTTCAACGTCGCGTCGATCGTCACGACGACGGGGTACGCGAGCACGGACTTCGAGTTGTGGTCGGCCGCCGCGAAACACATGCTCTTTTTGTGTATGTTCATCGGCGGGATGGTCGGATCGACGACCTGCTCTATCAAGTCGCTGCGGTGGCTGGTCGCGCTGAAAGCGTTCAAACGAAATCTCTTTACGAGCGTCCACCCCGAAGCCGTCAGGCCCGTCAGACTCTCCGGGAAAGCCGTCGACGAGGACACGATCCGCGACATCTACGCTTACTTGCTTTTGAGTATCGTTATCTTCGTTCTGTTCACTGTCTTCATCGTCGTCGACTCGGCCCGGATCGGCGCGAACGTCTCGGAGTTCGAGGCGATGGGGGCGGCCGCCTCGACGTTTCTCAACATCGGCCCGGCGTTCGGCGACGCCGGCCCCTACGGCACGTACGACGGCTTCTCAATGGTGACGAAGACGGCGATGATCGTGCTGATGTGGATCGGTCGCATCGAGATCATCCCGGTGCTCGTGTTGTTCACAGCGGCGTTCTGGAAGTCGTGACCGCCCCGGCGGCAACGGTGTGCTGGAACGACGCATCGACCTCGAATCGCCTCGACTGCCCTCACCGGCCGTAGGATCCCCTTTATTTCGCTCGGCGTGGCGAGTTCACTCCCCGGCTCGGAGTTCGTATTCCGCACCGAAGCCATACACGTCCCGGAACAGCGCTTCGATGAAATCGCTCGCGTGTTTCGCGTCCGTCACTGCCGAAAGGTAGACCACGGCGTCGCTCGATTTCCGCGTCTCGGGCTGTTTGATCTTGAACACGTGGTACTCGGAGAGAAGCGAATCGAGACGGTCGCGCTCCCCGGAGTCGACTTCGATTCGGATAACTCGGTCGTCGTACTCGACGGAGACGCCGGCGGCGGCGAAGACGGCTGCCTCGCCGCGTCGCCGCGATTCGACGATCCGGCGCACGAGCAACTGCCGTCTCCCCCCGGGGCTGTCGGCCGCCATTGGGGACACTCGAACGGCCGCCCACATCAACCCCGCGCTCGCCGACGTGGTCGTGCGATGGTCCGCATCAGTCAACTCTTTTAGGGACCGTTTTGAATGGTCGATCATGAGCCAGCCGAAGATTCTGCTGCTCGGCGCGCCGGGTGCCGGAAAGGGAACGCAATCGAGCAACGTCGTCGAACACTACGGCGTCGATCACGTGACGACCGGCGACGCCTTGCGCGCGAACAAGGACATGGAAACCGACCACGGGACGCCTCGGGAGTTCATGGAAGCGGGCGAGTTGGTTCCGGATCCGGTCGTCAACGAGATCGTCAAGGCGGCCCTCGACGACGCCGACGGCTTCGTCCTCGACGGCTACCCGCGGAACCTCTCACAGGTGGAGTATCTCTCCGAGATCGCCGACCTCGATCTCGTCGCGCTGCTCGACGTGGGCACCGAGGAACTCGTCGACCGACTCACCGGCCGCCGGATGGACCCCGAGACGGGCGACATCTACCACACGGAGTTCAACATGCCCGACGACGAGGCGGTCCGCGACCGGCTCGTCCAGCGCGACGACGACACCGAGGGGACGGTCCGCGAACGGCTCCGGGTCTTCGAGGAGAACACACAGCCGGTGATCGACCACTACGAGGAGACGGGCGAGCTCGTTCGAATCGACGGCGAGGGGACCCCCGAAGAGGTCTGGGAGGCTCTCTCCGAGGCGATCGACGACGCGAGCTAAGCGACCGCTCCGACGCGACCGAGGACCGACCCGAACGGCGACACTCTTTTTCCCTCCGACATCCGACCGGAGAGCGTGAAGTCCCGCGATTTCGAGGCCCGGATCGATTCGGCTCGCGAGGACGGCTGGCGGGTCGCCGAGGACGGCACCGAACGGGTCGTCCTCAAGCGCCCGAGCTACGGCTCGCGGCTTGGCCACCTCCTCGTCGGCGCGGCGACGGTGTGGTGGTCGTTCGGCCTCGGAAACGTCGCCTACGCCGTCTATGAGTACCTCCAGCACACGGAGTACCGGGTCCTCCACAGCGAGGCGAGCGACGAGGAGCCGATGGAAACGCTCCGGCGGCGCTACGCCCGCGGCGAGATCGACGAGGCCGAACTCGAGCGCCGCGCCGAGCGGATCGCCGAGTCGGAGGCCGGATCGGAGCCCGAGACGCGGCTCGATCGAGTCAAAGAGCGACTCCGGTGACGGCGGCAACGGACCAGTCGGCCCAAAAGGTAGTAACCACCCGGCCATTACCACGACCAATGCGCTCCCGAGTCGCCGTTCTCGCCTGCTGTCTCCTTCTCGCTCTCGCCGGTTGTGCGGGAACGGGAATCACACTCGACGAGCAGTCCCCTGGAGACACTCCCGCCGAGCCCTCGTCGCCGCCGCCCGAGGGAACGCTCGAGGTCCACGCGATCAACGTCGGGCAGGCCGACGCGACCTTGATCCGGACCGAAGAGGAGGCGATGCTCATCGACTCGGGCGACTGGCGTGACGACGGCGAAACCGTCCTCGAGTATCTCGACTCACAGGGGATCGATCGGATCGACCACCTCGTCTCGACGCACGCCCACGCCGACCACATCGGCGGCCACGAGGCCGTAATCGATCACTACGAGACGGACGGCGACGGTGTCGGGGCGGTGTATGACTCGGGTGTCACCCACACCACCCGGACGTACGAGCGATACCTCGACGCGATCGACCGCCACGACGTGACGCTGTTCGAGGTCGCCGAGGACGACGAGATCCCGTTTGAGGGGACGGCGACGACCGTCCTCAACCCTGAGTCGCCGGGGGGCGACGATCTCCACGACGACGGCGTCGCCGTCCGGATCGCCGTCGGCGGGACGTCGTTCCTCTTTACCGGCGACGCCGAGCGCGACGCCGAATCGCGGATGCTCGATGCCCACGGCGACCGGCTCGAGGCGGACGTGTATCACGCCGGCCACCACGGCTCGGACACGTCCTCGGGCCCCGCGTTCCTCGACGCGGTTGATCCCGACGTGGCGATCGTCTCCTCGGCGTACGACTCCCAGTACGGCCACCCACACGAGGAACCGCTCGAACGGTTCGCGGAACGGGACATTCGGACCGTCTGGACCGGCGTCCACGGCTCGATCGTCTTCGAGAGCGACGGCGAGGAGATCTCCGTTCGGACCAACCACGACGCGACGACGGATCCGCTCGAAATCCGGGCCGAACCCGAAGCGACCGCGGCGGCCTCGGACCCGGCCGAGGAGCGATTCGTCGTGGGGGCCGCCGTCGCTGCCGCCTGGAATCCGGTCGCGAAATCGGGGGCCGCACCGACATGACGCTCGACGGCACGTACGCCGCGGCGCTCGATCGGATGACGGAGGGGATCGCCGTGTTCCTCGTCGAGGACGGCGGCGAGACGATCGACGAACGCCGAATCGACGCGGAGGAACTACCCGAGGACGTATCCGAGGGCGATATCTGTCGGCTCACCTTCGAGAACGGGGCGCTCGTCGGGATCGACCCACAGCCCGATGCGACCGCCGAGAGGCGCAAGCGGCTCCGCGAGCGGTTCGATACCCTCTCGCGGCGACTCGGCGAGGAGTGATCGGGGCGGACGCGCCGGCCAAGGCTCCCCCGGCCGGGTCCGGGCCGCCTCGAAGGTAAAAGGTTGATTACCCGTCCTGCGTTAGAAGGCATAATGGCACGCACAGCCTCGAAGGTACAGGAACTCGTCAAGGAGGACGCGGAGATGGAGGACGCCATCGAGTACCTCCTCGACCGCGCCGACGAGGGGACCGTCTCGTGGGGCGACGTCTCCGAGGAGCTGACGAGCGGACAGTGGGGTCGGCTCATCGAGACCGGCCTGCTCGTCGACTCTGACGGTCAGGGGTTCGACGTGGCCGACCCCGAGGGCGTCCGCGATGCGCTCGAGGACGACGACCTCGAGCTGCCGGATCCGCCCGATGCGGACTCCTCGTGGTCGAAGTGGGACAAGATGGCAGCCGTCGGTTCGGTCGCGATGTTCGCCGGGTACACGTTCAGTTCCGTCCGCGAACCGCTCGCGGACACGCTGAACCTCGCGCTCGGGCCGCTTCTCGATCTGCTCCCGTTCTTCGCCGTCGTGATGGTGCTCGCGCTGTTTACCGGCCTCTATTCGACGCTCCTGCAGTCGAACCTCATGGACATGGAGGTGATGGGCGCCTATCAGGGTCGGATGAAGGAGATCCAGAAACGCCGCAAGGAGGCCAAAGAGCGCGGCGACGACGAGGCGCTCGAACGGATTCAGGACGAGCAGATGGAGGCGATGGCGGACAACCTCGGGATGTTCAAAGAGCAGTTCCGCCCGATGGTGTGGATCATGGTGTTGACGATCCCCGTGTTCCTGTGGATGTACGCGGTCGTCGGTTTCCGCGGCGCGCCGCTGTATCCCGAGATCGAGCTCGCGCCGATCGTGATGCCGTTCGTCGGCGAGGTCGGCTGGAACCACGGCATCCTCGGGCCGATCCAGGTGTGGATCGTCTGGTATTTCGTCTGCTCGATGTGTTTCACCCAGATCATCCGCAAGGCGTTGAACATCCAGACGACGCCGACCTGATCGGCGCCGGACCGTCGCCGCGGTCTCGCGGGCGCGAAGGGTAACGTCTTTGACTCACAACGGCGCAGTACTGATATGTTGATAACCATCTCCGGGCCCGCCGGCAGCGGCAAGAGCACGGTCGCCGCCGGGCTGGCCGAACGGCTCGGCTCCGAACACGTCAGCGGCGGTGACATCTTCCGCGAGTTGGCGGCCGAGCGGGGCCTCACACCGCTCGAATTGAACAGGCTCGCGGAGAAGGACGACGCCATCGACCGGGACCTCGATCGCCGACAACGCGATCTCGCCGCCGACCGTGACGACCTCGTGCTCGAGTCACGGCTCGCGGGCTGGATGGCGGGCGATCACGCGGATTTCCGGATCTGGCTCGACGCCCCGCTCAGCATCCGAACCGAGCGGATCGCCGACCGCGAGGACAAACCGGTCGGGACGGCGCGCGAGGAGACCGTCGAACGGGCCGACAGCGAAGCCCTGCGGTATGAGGAGTATTACGGTATCGACATCGACGAGTTGGGGATCTACGACCTCGCGCTCAACACCGCCCGGTTTTCGCCCGGAACGGTCCTCGACATCGTCATCACGGCTGTCGAGTCGTACGACCCGGCCGACGACGAGGGCAAAACGCCCGTCAGCGGCGTCACCTACGAGTTTTGATCATGCGCGCCCGTGGCCCGCCAGCCGACCGCGATCCGGAGACGCTGCTCGAGTTCGGCGTCGTCAACCTCGATAAGCCGCCCGGCCCCTCGGCCCACCAGGTCGCCGCCTGGGTCCGCGATCTGGCGGGCGTCGAACGCGCCGCCCACGCCGGGACGCTCGACCCGAAGGTGACCGGTTGCCTGCCGATCCTGACGGGGACGGCAACCCGAGCCGCACAGGTGTTCGACGACAGCCGGAAGGGGTACGTTTCGGTGCTGGAACTCCACGCCCCGATCCCGAGCGACTTCGAGGCGACGCTCTCGGAGTTCGAGGCCCCGCTGTACCAGAAGCCACCGCGGAAGTCCGCGGTGGCGCGGCGGCTCCGAACCAGGGAGATCCATCGCCTCGAGGCGCTCGAGCAGGCCCAGCGGCGGGCGCTGCTCGATATCGAGTGCGCGAGCGGGACGTACGTCCGAAAGCTCTGTCACGATCTCGGGTTGGCGCTCGGAACCGGCGCGCACATGGGCCACCTCCGCCGGACGAAGACGGGCGGCTTCGACGACACGACGCTTTCGACGATGGAAGATCTAGCCGACGGCCTCGCCTTCTGGCGCGAGGACGGGGACGCAGAGCTCCTCCGGGAGGTCGTCTCGCCCGCGGAACGGGCGCTCGGGGACCTCCCCTCGGTGACCGTCGCCGACTCCGCCGCCCGGGAGATCGCCGAGGGCGCGCCCGTCTACGCCCCCGGCGTGGTCGACGCCGCAGTCGAGGGGGCCGAACGGGGCGCGTTGGTCGCCTGTTACACCTCCGACGGCGCGGCCGTCTGTCTCGGCCATTTGGTCGGCGACCCCGACACCGACTCCGGGACGGTCCTCGAGTTGGAGCGCGTACTGGTTTGAAACCGACGCGAAACGAAGGGGTTAAACCCCTCTCAGCCATCCCTCGAAACGCAAGGGACCGTGGGGTAGTGGTATCCTCTGCGGATGGGGTCCGTTGGACCCGTGTTCGAATCACGGCGGTCCCATCGTTCTGCTGTGAACTGTTCGTGAACAGTAAACGCTGTCCGAGCCGCGATTCGAGCGAGCGAGCCGCGGCGTCCGAACTCACGGCGATCCCACTGCGTGCTCTCCTAGACTCATTATCGAGAGCCCCGCACGGATCGTGTTCAAAAGTCTCCGTTTAGGGAATACGTGTACCTCTGCCAGCGTTCACGAGACTGCGTCTCGTGAGCCAACCAGATCCTCTGGTTCCGGTGACGACGACTGACTGGTATTCCCCGTTCGTGGGAAGCCTCGCCGTCGTCGGGCGTGGCCCGACTGCCTGAGGGAGCTTCGCTCCCTCTCCGCTTACGGCGAGGGGGATGTCACTACAAAGGCCGTCGGAACGTCAAACGAGCAGCACTTCACGATCGGTGCTCCGGAGCACGCGGTCGGTCACGCTTCCGATATGGTTTTTCCCCCGATTCGACTGGCCCTGCTGGCCGAGCACGATCAGGTCCGCATCGATATCGTCGGCGTACGCCACGAGTTCGTCGGTGGGTCTTCCGTGACAACACCGGGTGACGACCTCGATACCGCGTTTTTCACCCTGTTTGGCGATGTCGGCGAGCTGCTCGTGGCCGAAGTCCTCGATTTCGTCCGTAGCGAGTTCGGCGCTGCTCAGTCCCGGCTCGTCAAACATGGTCGTATCGACGACGAACACCGCATGGACCGTTCCATCGTCGGTGACTTCCTCCAGTGCTCTTCGAACCGCGTACTCCGCCGACGTGCTACCGTCGGTCCCGACGAGAACTGTTTCTGCCATAGCGTGTATAGAACGCCTCCGTTGATAATCGTTGTTCCTGTGATCGTTGGCCTCCGGCACGCGGCACTGGCTGCTCAGTAACTGTCGGCTCTCCGCGGACGTCTCGTCGAAGGTATGAGCGTTACGTCTTGCGCGCCAATCCATGCTAATATCACTGTTCCAACAGTTTTTCACCGAGTGAACGGGAGCCAATCCCCTTCGGAATTCTAACACGAGGCGGCAGTAACCGACCCCTCCCTACTTCGCTCGGTCTTGCGACCTCGCTCGTGGAGGGCAGCGGGACCGGAGGTCCCGCACGACTTGAGGCCGGGGGCTCCGCCTCGAAAGATGCTGAATCCCGTTTGACTACTTGACGCCCCAATGTCCGCCCGTTACGAACGGATAACTGCGAGGTTGTTAGCTGTTTTGCAGGCGCTAAGCCCCCTTCCTCAAGGAGCGACCGAAGGGAGCGAGTGGGGAGGGGA
>CAZOFL010000020.1:0-30832 GCA_964579035.1 uncultured Natronomonas sp.
CTTGGGCAAGTTCTCGAAACCGCTGTCCGAGGCGGGGGCTGTACTGGCACAGCCCGAAACGCAGGTCATCGTCCAACACGACGACGAACCCGCGAACCTCCCGCTACTCGTGGATTCAACCCCCAGTGGGGGAGCCCCACGGCTTTAGCCGTATGGAGGATGTCAGATGGTTGGGGGGAACCCGCCGCCTCCTTCCGGAGCGGCGGGTTCACCCGTGTCGTCGCAAACTCCTTTAGCGATCCAAACACGCCGCTCGGTGAAGCTGGAAATAAGGGTTTGCACAATCACTACTCTCCCGCTTCAACTCATTTGATCTCACGACGTAATCCGCTGCCCGCTAGTGATTAAAAACGGGCGAATAAACAATAGTTCTCAAGACTGTGCCGTCAACAATATTAGCTCTGAGCGTCCCATTATATAATGATACCGTGATTTTACTCATGGCTCACAAACTGCTTACAATGGGTATTAAAAAACGATTGCAAATCTAATAAACACGTTCGGTTGCAACAACTATCCGAGAGAGTTCAGTAGCTTCGCATTAGACCGGATTAATTCGTCATAGAGTAAAGATCATAAATGATCACCTATTGTGCTTGCAGCGCACGAGATCAAGATGCCGAAACCGGATTCCACGACCACTCAAATATTGAGCAAATCCAGCCGATCAATTCAATTACGCAGACGGGGTGAACAGGCCGCGGTCACAAACAGTAGAGATACAGCCCGCTGGAGAAGCCGCCAGTAGCACTTAGGGGTATATGTTATGCGACGTGACACATCCGATGACTCAATAACAGCCCAGCGGAGGGAAGTTGACCCTCAGTTTGATCGACGTGGGTGGGTGCTCGTCGGTGCAATAATCGTATCGTTCCTTGTCGTTCCTGGCATCATCTATGTGTATCCATACGTAACATCCGGCTTCAATCGTTTATCTATTGTCGTGTACTTTTTATTACCGCTGTTTTCTGCAATCGCGCTCGGACTACTTGCGGTGGGGGCGACAACACAGCGTTAATGCTGTCTGAATGGATTTTAAAACGGCGAGCTACCCCTGCTACTCGCCGCCGTTGGCGGTGGTTCGAGAGGGCCGTACTAAGTTGAATATACATCTCTGACCCTCTTAACTGCTTCATCGCCACATGCTCCCGATCACTCCTCGTCAACACCGGTCAGATACTGTTCTTCCCAGTCGCGACGAGCATCGATTTCGCGCTTCCCACGCCGCGTCACCGTATAATAGTTGGTCCGCCGATCAAGCTCGCCTTTCTCAACGAGGCCTTTCTCAACGAGCGAATTGTGTACAGAAGGTCCCGCTGGAAGCCTGTCAGATCGTATATACTCTCGTCTCGACACGTACCACTAATAAATACAACGACACCGTTTCGACCAACAAATAGGATTCAGTACGGCGCTCGTGCTCACTACCTTGGTGCCTGGATCGGCGTTTTTACCGGATATTGCTCGTCTATTCGTATGCGTTGAATACTGTGACAATCATACGTGAACGCTGGCTTCAGCGAAGTATCTGGGATAATCCGTGCTGAACTCACCCTCTACATCTTGCACGCCATTCGTGTCAAATCTTGAGTGTTTCAGCGGAGCCGAAACGTCCACTACCGGTCGTCGCCTTCGACCTTCCCGTCCGCCAGATCTTCCTCGATCGCCTCTGGATCTCGGTCGGCCGGATCGCCGTGGCCGCCGCCGCCCGGCGTTCGGACGGTGACGGTCGTCCCCTCCGGCACCTCGACGGTCGTCTTCGCGCCGACGGTCCCGCCGTCGATCAGGTTCTCACCGGTCGCCCCCGGCGCTCCACCCTCGATGCCCTGTGGGGCGCGGCGGCGGCGCTCCGTCAGAAGCGACACGGTCGCCGCCGTCTCGATCCGGATCCTCCGCTCGAGGCCGAGGCCGCCGCGGTGTCGCCCCTCGCCGCCGGTTTCGGGCCGGAGCGCGTACCGCTCGACCGACAGCGGGTACTCCGCCTCGAGGGCCTCGATCGGCGTGTTGAGCGTGTTCGTCATCCCGACCTGGACGCCGTCCATCCCGTCGCAGTGGGCGCGGCCGCCGCTGCCGCCGCCGATCGTCTCGTAGTACGTAAAGGAGCCGTCCCGGCTGCCGATGGTGAGGTTGTTCATCGTTCCCTGTCCCGCCGCCGGGACGCGGTCCGGGGCCGCCTCGGCGAGCGCGGCGAAGGTCACGTCCGTCACCCGCTGGCTCGTCTCGACGTTGCCGCCGACGACCGCCGCCGGCGGCTCGGGGTTCAAAAGGCATCCGGCGGGGGCCTCGACGGTGATCGGGCGGTAACAGCCGGCGTTCGGCGGGATCCCCGGATCGGTCACACAGCGGGCGACGAAGTACACGGCGCTCGTTGCGACCGACAGCGGGGCGTTGAGATTGCCGTCGACCTGGGGCGCTGTCCCGTCGAAATCGATCGTGAACGCTCCGCCTTCGACCGTGACGGTCGCCTCGACGGTGATCTCCTCCTCGGTGATCCCGTCCCCCTCCAGGGCGTCTTCGGCTCCGTAGACGCCGTCGGGTATCGATTCGATCTCCGCGGTCATCCGCTCGTGGGAGTACTCGATCACCGCGTCGAACGCCCGTTCGAGGCGTTCGAGACCGTGCTCTTTCGCCACCTCCCCGAGCCGGCGATCGGCGCGCTCGTTCGCCGCGAGCTGGGCGCGGAGGTCGGCCCGCCGCTCCGCGGGGTTGCGGACGTTCGCGAGGAAGAGATCGAGCACCGCCTCGCGTTCCTCGCCCGCCTCGACCAGCCGGACGGGCGGGATCCTGAGGCCTTCCTGATAGATCTCGCCGGCTCCGGCGGGCATGCTCCCCGGGGTCATCCCCCCCACATCGGCGTGGTGGGCCCGCGAGACGGCGTAAGCGACGATCCGCCCGTCGCGTTCGATCGGCGAGACGAGGGTCACGTCCGGAAGGTGGGTGCCGCCGGCGAACGGGTCGTTGAGGACGAACACGTCGCCGGGGGCGGGATCACGCGCGAGGACGGCGTCGACAGCCTCCGGCATCGCCCCGAGGTGGACCGGGATGTGTTCGGCCTGTGCGACGAGGCGGCCGTCGGCGTCGAAAAGCGCCGTCGAGCAGTCCTGTCGTTCCTTGATGTTCGGCGAGTACGCGCCGCGGATCAACACCTGTCCCATCTCCGCCGCGATCCCCTCCAGTTGGTTCCGGAGCACCTCGAGCGTGACCGCGTCGAGGCGGTCGGTCATCGGTCCCCTCCCGCCGTCCCGGGCTCTCGCCCCGAACCGCGTTCGAGCAGCAGCGTCCCGTCGGTCCGGATCCGCCCGCCCCAGCCGGGGCCGACGACAGCCGTACTCCCGTCGCGTTCGAGGATCGCCGGGCCGTCGATCGCGGTTCCCGGTGCGAGCGAGGCGCGGTCGTAGACGGTCGCCTCGACGGTCCCGACCTCGGGGAACGTCGCTTCCCTGGTTCCCGCGGCCGCCTCCGCCCCGCCTCCCCGGGACACGTCGGGCGGTTCGGTGTCGACCGTCGCGGTCACCCGGAGCGTGACGGCTTCGATGCCCGAATCGAGGCGGTAGCCGTAGGCGCGCTCGTGGGCCGCCTCGAAGCGCTCTCTCACCCGGTCGGGGTCGAACCCCTCGACGGGGACCGTCAACTCGAAGCTCTGGCCGGCGTACCGGCAGTCCGCAGCCCGTTCGAGCCCTGCGGCGTCGGGATCAGAGACCGATCCGAGGACGCGATCCTCGAGGTCGTCGTACACCGCCCGGCCGTCCTCGGCGGTCGCGTCGTCGAGAGGAAGCCGGACGGTCCGGAGCGCGTCGTGGGTCTCGTCGGCCGCGAGCAGCCCGTACGCCGAGAGGACGCCCGCCGGCCCGGGGACGAGGACGCGGTCGATCCCGAGGCGGTCGGCGAGCGCGGTCGCGTGCATCGGCCCCGCCCCGCCAAAGGCGACGAGCCCGAACTCCCGGGGGTCGTGGCCGCGCTCGACCGTCACCGACCGGATCGCCCGCGTCATGGTCGCGTTCGCGACGCGATAGACACCGCGCGCGGCGGCGGCTGCGTCGGCGAGGCCGGCCTCGGTCGCGAGCGCGTCGAGGGCATCGCACGCGGCGTCGGCGTCGACCGGAAGTTCGCCACCGAGCGCCGCATCGCCTCCGATGTAGCCCAACACGACGTTCGCGTCGGTGACGGTCGGCCGTTCGCCACCGTTGCCGTAGCAGGCGGGGCCGGGATCGGCGCCCGCCGACTCGGGGCCGACACGCAGCGCGCCGCCGGCGTCGACCCGGGCGATCGACCCGCCGCCGGCCCCGACCGTCTCGATGTCGACCATCGGCGTCCGGATCGGGACGCCGCCGACCTCGGCGTCGGAGCGCCGTGCGACGTCGCCGTCCCGAACCAGGCTCACGTCGCTCGAGGTGCCGCCCATATCGAAGGTGACGACGCCGTCGGCCGCCTCGGACGCGACCGTTCCGGCCCCGACGACTCCCGCGGCCGGCCCCGAGAGGACGGTCGTGACGGCCCGCGATCGGACGGTTTCGACGTCAGCGACGCCGCCGTTCGACTTCATGATCCGCGGGTCGGGCAGCCCCGCCTCCCGTGCCCGGTCGAGAAGTCGTCCCAGGTATCCGCCCGTTCCGGGTCGAACGTACGCGTCGGCGACGGTCGTCGCCGTCCGCTCGAACTCGCGGAACGCCGGGAGGACCTCGTGCGACGCCGACACAGGGACGTCGAGTTCGTCCCGGAGGCCCGTCACGACCCGGGCCTCGTTCCCGGGGTGGGCGTAGGCGTGCAACAGACACACCGCGACGCTTTCGGCCCCCGACGCCTCGATCTCCTCGGCGACTCGCGGGATGTCGCTCTCGGAGACCGGCCGGTCGATCCCCTCGGGCGTCGCCCGCTCGTCGATTTCGAAACGCCGCCGCCGGGGGACGAGCGGGGTCGGTTTCTCGGCGTCGAGGTCGTACAGATCGGGGCGTGCCTGTCGGCCGATTTCGAGGACGTCACCGAACCCCTCTGTCGTGACAAGCGCCGTCGTCGCGCCGTCACGCTCCAGTAAGGCGTTCACGGAGACGGTCATCGCGTGTGCGAACTGCCCGACCGATCCGGGGTCGACGCCGGCCTCCTCACAGGCCTTTTCGATCCCCGCCATCACCCCGACGCTTTGATCCTCCGTCGTCGGCACCTTCGCCGTAACGAGGTCGTCGGCGACGACGAGCGCCACGTCGGTGAACGTGCCGCCGACGTCGACGCCGATCCGTGGCTCGATCATGGGATGACGTGGTGTGTCCGGGAGCAAATACCCACCGCTGGCCGACGCCTCGGGCGGTCCTCACTCGGCGTGGGCCGTGACCGTCCCGAGCGAGGCGAACCGGGCGACGGCCGTCTCGCCGGCCGCGACCGGGAGCGGATCGGTAAGTGTCCCCGTCGTCACGATGTCGCCGGCCTCGAGACGACCGCCGTGCTCCTCGAGGGCGTCCGCGAGCCAGGCGAGCGCCGATGCGGGGTGGCCGAGCGCGGCCGCTCCGACCCCGTTCGTCCGTCGCCCACCGCCGACCCGAACCTCGACGCCTTCCAAGGAGAGATCCGCCTCGCCGACGGGGACGGGGTCGCCGACAACCAGCCGGGCGGCGAGGGCGTTGTCCGCGACCGCACCCGCGGCCCCGAACTCCCACCCCTCGATCCGGCTGTCGACGATTTCGATCGCTGGCACGGCGAACCGACTCGCGGCGGCGACGTCGAGGCGGGTAACCGGCGGCGATAGCGGCCGATCGAGCACGAACGCGATCTCGGGTTCGATCAGCGGATCGACCAACTCGCCGTACTCGAAGCGGCCGTCCGTCCGGACGGTGTCCGCGAACACGCGGCCGTAGATGGGCGAGTCCATCCCGAAATCCGACTGGACGGCGTCGTTCGTGAACCCGATCTTATACCCCGCGACCGGGCCGCGCCGCTCGGCGAGTGCGTCCTGTATCGCGTATCCGTCCTCGACCGTCAGCGACGTCGGCACCGACGCCGGATCGATCGCCTCGCCGTCGTCGTACGCGGTCCGGAGCGCGTCCGCAACTTCGGTGTCCATACGCCCGTTCGGACCGGCTGTGGGTTAACTGTGGCTGACGCTACGAAGAATAAAAACGGGGTGGGGGGTGGGGATGCACCCAAACGGGTGCGTATCCGGGTTGGAACTGCTGGTACATCAATCTTCTGGCCGCCGCGCTCCGTACCGCTGCCGCCGAAATCGCCCCCGAACGCCGACAGGCCTATACCGGCGTCACGGTTACGGCCGGCGTGTGAGAGGCTTCGAGCGACACGGCGAACTCAAGATCCGGGCGATCGAGAGGGCTGATCTCCTGTCCGTGTTCCGGATCGAAACGCGTTCGTTCGGGCAGCCGTGGCCCTACGCGGCGTTCGAACGCCTCCTCGATGCGCCGGGATTCCTGGTGGCCGACACGGGTCAGGAGGTCGTCGGCTACGTCATCGCCGACACCATCGACACCCACGGTGCGACGGTCGGACATATAAAAGACCTCGCCGTCGCGCCCGAGCATCGCCGCCGGGGGATCGGGCGGACGCTGTTATCCCGCGGTCTCGTCACGCTCGCGGGTTCGGGTGCCGACCGGGTCAAACTCGAAGTCCGGCGGACGAACGACGCGGCCCGATCGCTCTATGCGGCGTTCGGGTTCGAACGACACCACACCGTCCCCGGCTACTACGACGACGGCGAGGACGCGTACGTGCTCGTCAAACAACTGTAGCCGGGTGACGGACACAGGCGTTTTGACGCTGGCCGCCGGACGGTCGGTATGGGATATGAATGCCCCGTCTGTTCGGACCCCCAAGCCGACGCGGGACACCTCGCGAACCACCTCGCGTTCACCGCGTTGCTCGGCGACGACGGCCACGAGGCGTGGCTCGACGAGCACGCACCGGAGTGGGGCTCGATGGGCGAAACCGAACTCGCCGACGTCGTCGGCGAGCGCGTCGAGGAGACCGAGTTCCCCCGACTGTTCGAGGACACCGCCGGGGGGCTCGAGCACGGAGCGTCGGATCCGCCGGAACAACGCTCCGGTGCGCTGTTCGACGATGGGACGGGTCACGCCGGGCAGACACACGGGGGGGCTCACGACCACGACAGCCACGGTCGGTCCGGGCACGACCACGGTGACACGCCTCCGGGTGGCCCGGGTCCGGTCGACGAGGAGACAGCCGAGGTGCTCGCTGAGGCCCGGAAGATGACCCGACGCATGCGCGGCGACGACGAGGACGATGCCGAGCGATAGCGCCGCTGACCCCGAAACGGAGGTTCGCGGGATCGCCGCCCCCGAATCGTGGGCGGACGCCGAGGCCCGATACGACGCCCTCGGGACGACGGCACAGAGCGTGGTTCGCGAGACCGCGCGAGCGATGGAGTTCGACCGCGCGGAGTACGACGACCGAGTGACGGGCGAGGTGGTCGAAACCGCACGAGAGGCGCTGTTCGCCGAGACGCTCGCGGTCCGGGTCGCGGACCGGGGGACGTTCGACGCGTGGCGCGAGACGTATTCCGGCGACGTGCGGATCGCCGGCAGCGACAATGTCTCCGGCGTCGCCTGGCACGTCTCGCCGGCCGCCAGTTCGGCGGTCGCCGCCACCTTCGAAAACGAACCCGACGCGGCCGTCGGGACCGTCCGCCGGATGGCGTTCAACCGGCTGTACCGCGAGCGACTGGCGTCGGAGGCGGCTGATGACTGACGGCGACCGGAGCCCCCGCGGCCACGGCTGGCCGGTGCTCGAATCGGAATCCGAGTACGAGACGGGGTGGTACACGGGCGGGTACGATCTGGTCGAGTTGCCCGACGGCCGGACAAAGCGGTACTACTGGGCGGAGTTGCCCCCGGCGGTCGTCATCGTCGCCGTCGTCTCGGATCCGGCCGAACTCGGCCTGCCAGCCCCCGAAGCCGGGACCGGACCGGCCGTCGTGATGGTCGAGCAGTACCGGCCGGCGATCGGCGAACTCTGTTATGAACTCCCGGCGGGCATCGTGGAGGACGACGAGGGCTACGCCGCCGCCGGCGCGCGCGAACTCGAGGAGGAAGTCGGCATCGTCCCCGACACCGTCGAACTCCTCGAGGAGTTCTGGTGTTCGACCGGCGTGTTGCGACACCCCCGCGGGATCGTCTGGACGGAGGGGTTCACCCGCGGCGAACTGAAATTCGACGGCAGCGAGTTCCTCGATGCCGTCACCGTCCCGGTGGAGGACGCACTCGACACCGCACGCACCGACCCCGCTAACGACGCCACGATCGAGGGGCTGTTGTTGGCGCGCGCGGACGGATATTTATAAACCGACACGGCGGCGGCGAGCGTCGGTCCGGCCGCGGCTCGGGTGCGACGGGAGCGACGAACCATGGCACCCCTGGCCCACCACCCCGTCCGCCTACCCGTCGTGACCGCTGGCCCCGTCGGTCGGGGCGCGGACGTCGAACTCGTCGATGTACGCCTCCAACTGTGTCGGATCGTCGCTTCCGGGAAGGGGAGTCGTCGCGGTCGAACAGGCCGCCTCGACGCCGAGCCGTTTGCAGACCAGATCGGCGACCGACGCCGCCATCAGCCGGTACGTCGTCAGCTTGCCGCCGACGATGCTGACCGCGTTCTCGACGCCGTCGTCGGCGTGATCCAACCGCGCGAACCCCCGCGAGATCCCGCGCTCGCCCTGTTTTTCCTCCGGCGAATAGAGCGGGCGAACGCCGGTCCACGTCCGGCGGATCTCCGCCTCGCGCACCGGCGGCACCATCGCCGAACACTCCTCGAGACACACGTCGATCTCCCCGTCGTCGTGGTCGCGGTCGCCGGGGTCCGAGGTCGGAACGCTCGTCGTCCCCAACACGACCTCCTCGTCGTGCGGAACGACGATGTCGCCGTCGGCCGGCTCGCGACACCGGTTCAACACCGGGCCGAGCCGGTCGTACTCGACGGCGATCATGACGCCCCGCGTCGGCGACATCGGCACGTCGAGGCCCGCCATCGAGGCGACGCGGCCGGCCCAGGGACCGGCCGCGTTGACCACGTACGCCGGTTCGATCGTCCCGTCGACGGTTCCGCCAACGCGGGCCGACTCTACCCGACCCCCACGGACGGTCAGGGACTCGACCGGCGCGTGGGTGTGTATCGTCGCCCCGTGTGCGGCCGCATCGGCGGCGTTGGCCGCGACGAGGCGGGACGGATGGACGACTGCGTCGGGCACCCGGAAGGCGCCGTCGACACCATCAGTGACGTCCGGTGCCCTCCGCCGGACGGCCGCCGGGTCGAGCCGTTCAGCGTCGATCCCGACCTCGCGGCAGGCCTCGAGTTTGCGTTCGAAGTACGACCGATCGTCGTCCGGTAGTTCGAGAAACACCCCTCCGGTGTCCCGGATACACCCCGACGCGACGGATCGGAGGATGCGGTTCTCCTCGATACACTCCGCGGCGCCGACCGGATCCGCTTCCGCGTACCGTGCGCCGCTGTGGAGGACACCGTGGGACCGCCCGGACGTTCCGCCCCCGAGTCCTCCCGTATCGACGACCGTCACGTCCACGCCGCGGAGCGCGAGGTCACGGGCGACGCCGACGCCGGTCGCGCCACCCCCGATCACCAACACGGGATCGGCTCCTGTCATGGTTCTAATCGCCTCTCCGAACGGGTTTGGCTGTTTCGGTCGTCGAAAAACCCGATCGTAACACGCCCCGACACCGCCCGCCCGAACAGCGAACGTCGAACCCGAGTTTGATATAAAACGGTCGCACGCCCGGATCGAATCCGGCACGGAGGCGCGGCCGGCGCCTCGCGGCCGCCTCGACGAGCCCTCGGCCGATGCCCTGTCCCCGGCGGCCGGGGCGGACGGCGACCGCCTCGATTTCGACGCCCCGGAGGATCAACGCACCGAGGATCCGGCCGTCGTCGGCGGCGACGAGCACCGACGACCGGGCTAAGATGCCGTCGTCGACGGTCAAAAGCGCACCTTCGAGGATCGATCGAACCGTCACGTACTCGCCGGGCGCGGCGGCGCGGACACGCGAGTCGGTCCCTTCGGGCTCGGTCATCCGCCCTTTATTAACCGGAGCACGCGGACCGACTCGGCGTCGACCGGTCGGTCCTCCGGGACCGGGCTGTCGTCGACGAGCACGGAGGCCTCGTGCGTCGAGAGGCCGACCGACTCGAGGACGTCGCCGTAGGTCGCGCCGTCCTCGAGTTCGAGTTCGTGGGTCCCCTCCCCGAGGACTTCACAGGTCACGTCCATGCGCCCGTTAGGCGCGCGGACGGTTTCAGCGTGGCGTTCGGGACACGGCTTCCGTCCGTCTCGGGGGCTTTATGCCCGACGGGAGCAACGTCCGGGTATGAGCGAAGCCGCCGCCGAGGACCGCGGGCGGGAGATCTGGATCGAGAAGTACCGCCCCCAGACGCTCGACGACGTCGTCGGCCACGAGGCGATCACCCAACGGCTCCGGCAGTATATCGACCAGCAAGATTTGCCGCATCTTCTGTTCGCGGGGCCGGCCGGTACGGGGAAAACCACCTCTGCCCTGACAATTGCAAAGGAGGTCTACGGCGACGACTGGCGGGAGAACTTCCTCGAACTCAACGCCTCCGACCAGCGCGGGATCGACGTGGTGCGCGAGCGGATCAAGAGCTTCGCCCGTGCCTCCTTCGGCGGCTACGATCACCGGATCATCTTCCTCGATGAGGCCGACGCCCTCACCTCCGACGCCCAGTCGGCGCTCCGCCGGACGATGGAGCAGTTCTCCGACAACACCCGGTTCATACTCTCGTGTAACTACTCCTCACAGATCATCGACCCGATCCAATCGCGGTGTGCCGTCTTCCGGTTCTCGCCGCTCGGCGACGATGCGGTGGCCGAACAGATCGCGATCATCGCCGACCGCGAGGGGATCGAGATCACCGACGAGGGGATGAACGCGTTGGTGTACGCCGCGGACGGCGACATGCGGAAGGCGATAAACGGGCTGCAGGCCGCCGCCGTCATGGGCGGCGTCGTCGACGAGGACGCGGTGTACACGATCACCTCGACGGCCCGCCCCGAGGAGATCGAGGCGATGGTCACGAAGGCCATGGACGGCGATTTCACCGCCGCCCGGGCACAACTCGACTCGCTTTTGACCGACGTGGGCATCGCCGGGGGCGACATCATCGACCAGATGCACCGCTCGGTCTGGGAGTTCGACCTCGAGGAGCGGGAGGCAGTCAGGCTGATGGAACGGATCGGCGAGGCGGACTACCGGATCACGGCGGGGGCCAACGAGCAGGTCCAACTGGAGGCGCTCCTCGCCTCGCTGGCGCTCGACTCGGCGTAGCGGGTCCGGGGACATTGTTATATACTCGGGGGGTCGGTATCCGCCATGGTCGACGCCGTCACAGCCGTCGGGATCGTCGGTGCGATCGCGACCGCCCTGATGATCCTCGGGATGTTGTACCTGACGTATCTGGGGATGCGGGCCGACCGCCACGGACTGGACGTCGAACCGGAATCGGACCCCGACCCCGAGTAGCCGAACGGCGAGCGGTTCGCGATCGGGGGGTCTGATTCGAGCCCTTTAGGACGCGCCGGCCCGTCGGTCGACCGTGGACCCATCGCGCATCGTCGCGGAGTTTCCGGCACCGTCGTTCCGGGGCGCACAGGAGCGGGCGCTCCGTGACATCCGGTCCGCGTTCGAGGCCGGCAACGAGGTCGTGTTGGTCCGAGCGCCGACCGGCAGCGGCAAGTCGCTTCTGGCGCGGGCCATCGCCGGCTGTGCCAGACGCGACGGTGAGGACGCTCCGAGCCGTCCGATCGGCGCGTACTACACCACCCCGCAGGTCTCACAGCTCGACGATGTCGCCGGCGACGAACTGCTCGGTGATCTCTCGATCATTCGTGGCAAATCGAACTACTCGTGTATTCTGCCCGGCGAGACCTCGACGCCGGTCGATCGAGCTCCCTGCGCGCGCGAACGCGGCTTCGACTGTCCGGTCCAACACCGCTGTCCGTACTTCGCCGATCGGGCGAGCGCCTCCAACGGCCGGATCGCGGCGATGACGCTTGCGTACTTCATGCAGACTGCGGGCAGCGAGGTGTTCTGCGAACGCGACGTCGTCGTCGTCGACGAGGCCCACGGGCTCGCCGAGTGGGCCGAAATGTACGCCACGATAGAGCTTTCCCCGACCACCGTCCCGGTCTGGGACAGCTGCCGCCCCCCCGAGATCGAGACCCTCGCCGACGTCGAACCGTACGCCGAACGGCTGCTCGACACCTGCAGCCGGCGACAGGAGGAACTCCGCGGCCACGTCGAACTGACCGAGGCTCAAACGGAGGAGCGCGACCGCCTCGCCGAGTTGGTCCGGGACCTCGGGTGGTTTCTCGAGGACCTCCGCGATTCGGACAGTCCGACAGTGTGGGTCGCAGATCAGTCCGACCGCGGGACCGGCGAGGACCCCCGCGGCGGGGCCGTCTCGATCAAACCGCTCGACCCCGCTCGCTACCTCCATCACACCGTCTGGGCCCGCGGTCGCAAGTTCGCGCTGTTATCGGCGACGATGCTCGACAAGGACGCCTTCTGTCGTGGTGCCGGTCTCGATCCCGGCTCCGTCGCTTTGGTCGACGTCCCCCACACGTTTCCGGTCGAGAACCGGCCGCTGTACGACGTTACGCGGGGGAAGATGACCTACGAACACCGCGACGAGACGCTGCCGAAGATCGCCCGCGTCGTCGTCCGCCTGATGGCGAAACACGACGATGAGAAGGGACTGATCCACGCACACTCGTACGCGATCGCCGAACGCCTGGTCGAACTCCTCGAGGAGTTCGGCGTCGGCGGCCGGGTCCGCCGCCACGACTCGGAGACCCGCGACGCCGCCCTTTCAGGGTGGAAACGGAGCGACGACCCGGACGTGTTCGTCTCGGTGAAGATGGAGGAAGCGCTTGATCTCTCGAATGACCTCTGCCGGTGGCAGGTGTTGTGTAAGGCCCCGTACCCGAACACGAACGATTCGCGGGTCGCGCGCCGTCTCGAGGACGGCCAGTGGGGCTGGTACTACCGGGCGGCGTTGCGGACGGTGATCCAAGCGTGCGGCCGGGTCATTCGTGCGCCCGACGACTACGGCGCGACGTACCTCGCCGATAGCTCGCTTCTCGACCTGTTTGACCGGGCCCGCGGCGACATGCCCCCGTGGTTCGAATCGCAGGTCGACCGGCTCTCACGGCCGGAACTGCCGCCGTTCGACCCCGCCCGCGCGGTCGACACTGCGGGCCGGACGGACGACCGGACGCGCCGGTCGACGCGAACGGAACGCATCGACGACCACCCACTCTCCGACGTGTGGGACGCGGAGTAGCCCCCGCGGTTCCTGCACACACAAGTAGCCGGCATCCGTACCCATCGGTGTGAGCCGAGCCGAACGCGTCCGTCTGTCGGCCGTCGTTTTCGTCGTCCTCTTTACGCAACTTCTCGTCTACCCCGGCGTCGACCGGCTCGTCGCGTCGCTCGGCGGCTCGCCGACGATCGATGCCGGAACCGCCTTTTTGGCCGTTCAGTTGCTGGCGTTCGTCCTGTTTTCGGCCGTCTGGGGCGTCGCGTCCGATCGTGTCGGCCGACGGGTCCCGTTCATCGTCGCCGGTGCGGTCGGCGGGACGCTCGCGTATCTCGCCCTCGCCGCGGCGGTCGTCTCCGGGGCCGGCGAGTTCAGGGTCGCGCTCGCGCTTCGGTTTCTGGAGGGCGCCTTTACCATCGGCGCGTTCTCGCTTTCGATCACGATGCTCATGGATCTCGAGGGCGGACACGGCACGAACATGGGCGCGGCGGGCATCGCTATCGGCGGTGGGGCCGCACTCGGCGCTCCGGTCGGCGGACAACTGTATGCGTTCGGACCGCTCGCGCCGATTCTCGCCTCGGCCGCCCTTCTCTCGCTCGTCGCCGTCGTCGTGTTGACCGTCCCCGACCGCGCTCCCGGCCGGGGTCGGAGCCTCGGGGACGCCCTCGACAGCTTCCGGACGACCCCGGAACTGCTCGTCCCCTTCGCGTTCGGGTTTGCCGATCGGTTCGCGGCGGGCTTTTTGGGACTCACCGGCACGTTCTACTTCCGGGACGCGTTCGGGCTCGACCCCTCGGCTATCGGACTGTTGCTCGCGTGTTTTTTCGTTCCGTTCGCGCTGTTGCAGTACCCGCTCGGTGCGCTGTCGGACCGGATCGGGCGGGTGGCTCCGATCGTCGCCGGATCGGTCGGATTTGGCGTCGCTATCATCGGTGTCAGCGCGGCCCCGTCTGTTCCCGCCGCCGCCGTCGCGATGGCGTCAGTCGGCGTTCTCGGCGCGCTCATCGCCCCCGCGACGATGGCTCTCGTGACGGATCTGGTCGCACCGACAGAGCGCGGGGCAGCCATGGGGGGGTTCAACATCTTCGGGAGTCTCGGCTTCCTCGGGGGTATCGTCGGCGGCGGCTGGCTCGCGACCCGGTACGACTACGGCACCGCGTTCATCGCCGTCGGCGGTCTCGAAATCGCCATCGCGCTCGTCACGCTTCCGGTTCTGTTTCGGATCGCCCCCGGTCGGACGGTACCGCTCGGGGTCCGGGAGTAGTCCGACGGTTTCGCTCCTCTGTCCTCCGGTGTGAGCGCGACACTGTGGCCCGCCGGGGGCGTATCAAAACTACCATGCGTTCCCTCCCCGATGTGAGATACATCAGGTGGTTTCCGTGAACAAAAAGCGTGAGTACAAAGACGACTACCCCGAGAAGACGCTGTACATCCCCGGCCCGACCGAGGTCCGCGAGGACGTCATCGACGCGATGGCACAACCGGCGTTCGGCCACCGCATGGACCGGATGACTGACCTCTACACGACCATCGTCGAGGACACGAAGGAGTTTCTCGGAACCGACAACGACGTAATCGTTCTCACGGGCTCCGGGACGGCGTTCTGGGAGGCGACGGCGCTCAACCTCGTCGACGACCGCATGCTCGTGCCGACCGCCGGGGCCTTCAGCGAGCGCTACGCCAACGTCGCCGAACGGCTCGGCAAGGACGTCGACCGACTGGAGTACGAGTGGGGCGAAGCCCCGAAGCCCGAGGACATCCGCGAGGCGCTCGAATCCAGCGAGGACGGCTACGACATGGTCGCCGGGGTGATGAACGAGAGTTCGACCGGCGTCCGCAACCCGATCGAGGGGATCGGCGATGTGGTTGCGGAGTATTCGGACACGTACTTCGCCGTCGACGCGGTCTCGTCGCTCGGCGGTGATTACGTCGACATCGACGAACACGGTATCGACGTGATCTTCGCCTCGACACAGAAGGCCTTCGCCATGCCGCCGGGACTCGCGGTCTGCGTCGTCAGCGACGAGGCCTACGACCGCGAGGCCGAGAAAGGCGACTCGTCGTGGTACGGCGGGTTCAGACGCTGTATCGACTACTACGACCGGAAAGGGCAGACACACTCGACACCCGCGATCCCGATCATGCTCGCCTACCGAACGCAGATGAAGCATATGCTCGAGGAGACACACGAGGGCCGCGACGAGCGCCACCGCGAGATGGCCGAGTACACCCGCGGGTGGGCGCGCGAGCACTTCGACCTCTTCGCCGAGGAGGGGTACGAATCCCGGACGGTCACCTGCATCGAGAACACGCGGAGGATCGACGTCGCCGAAACCATCGAAACGGTCTCCGAGGAGTACGACATGGTGTTCTCGAACGGCTACGGCGACATCGGGGAGGAGACGTTCCGGATCGGCCACATGGGCGAACACACCGTCGAGAGCATAGAGGCCCTGACCGACGCTATCGAGGATGTCGCGGACCTATAATCGTCGCTGCCCGCCGACAGCGAGGGGACGAGCGACGACCGAACGAGGTGACTGACAGACGATGGACGAACCGACCGACAACCCCTACGTTCGGGACCCGCCCTTGGCGTTCGAACCGGTCGATACCCTCGACCCCGAGACCGCACACAGACAGGTCGGACTGCTCCGTGCGGCGATCCGGTATCACGATTACCGGTACTACCAACTCGCCGACCCCGTCGTCTCAGATCGGGCCTACGACACGCTCTTCGAGCGCTTGCTCGAACTCGAGGACGCCTTCGATCTGGATTCGGGGACGAGCCCCACACACAGGGTCGGCGGCGAACCGCTCGAGGAACTCGAGACGGTGGAACACGTCACCCCGATGCTGTCGATCGACTCCTCAGTCGAGGTGGCCGACGTTCGGGAGTTCGATCGTCGGATCCGCGATCTGCTCGCCGACGCCGACTACGAGGGGCCGATCGAGTACCTCTGTGAGCCGAAGTTCGACGGCCTCTCGGTCGAACTGGTGTACGAAAACGGTCGTCTGAAACGTGCCGCCACCCGCGGCGACGGGATCGAGGGCGACGACGTGACGGCGAACGTCCGTACCATTCGGTCCGTCCCGCTCGAACTCCGTGGGGATCCCCCCGAGTTCCTCGCGGTCAGGGGCGAGGTGTTCATGCCGAAGAAGGCGTTCCAGACGTACAACCGCGAGCGGATCGAACGCGGGGACGACCCGTTCTCGAACCCGCGAAACGCCGCCGCGGGAACGCTTCGACAGCTCGACCCTTCCGTTACCGCCGAGCGTCCGCTGGCATGTTTCGTTTTCGACATCCTCGACGACGGCGGTCGGGCATTCGATACACGCCGTGCGGAGCGCTCCGCGACGGAGCGGTGGGGCTTTCCGACGGACGAACACACGGAATTCGTCGAGGGTATCGACGGGGCAATCGAGTTTCGGGATCGGATGCTCGATCGGCGCGACGCCCTCGACTACGAGATCGATGGGACCGTCATCAAACTCGACCGGGTTGACGCCTGCGAGACGCTCGGATCGACCGCCAGAGCACCGCGGTGGGCCTTCGCGTATAAATTTCCGGCTCGGTCCGAAGTCACGACTGTTCGGGACATCGTCGTTCAGGTCGGTCGGACGGGACGGCTCACGCCCGTCGCGCTGTTGGATCCCGTTGACGTCTCCGGCGTCGAAGTGTCGCGGGCGACGCTTCATAACCCCGATCAGATAGAGGAACTCGGCGTCGACATTGGCGATACCGTCCGCGTCAAACGCGCTGGCGACGTGATCCCTTACGTCGAGTCGGTCGTCGACGGCGACGAAACAGCCTTTGAATTTCCGGATCTGTGTCCGGTCTGCTCGAGCCCGATCGAACGCGACGGGCCGATGGCGTTCTGTACCGGCGGGGTCGGCTGTCCGGCACAACTCCGGCGGACCATCCGACACTACGCCTCCCGGACCGGACTCGACATCGAGGGGCTCGGCGAGAAGGCGGTCGATCGGTTGATCGACGCGGGACTCGTCGAGCGGCTGCCCGACCTCTATTCGCTCTCCCGTGAGGAACTCGCCGAACTCGAGGGATGGGGTGAGACGAGCGCCGACAACCTCATCGACGCGATCGACGCGAGCCGCGAGCCTCCGCTTGCCGACTTCCTCTCCGCGCTCGGCGTCCCGGAAGTGGGACAGACCACCGCCGCAGATGTCGCCCGCGAGTTCGGAACGCTCGAGGCGGTCCTGTCAGCGTCCGCGGAGGAGTTCGAGAACGTCGACGGGATCGGGCCGGTCGTCGCGAGCGAGATTGCCGGCTTCTTCGACGGCGAGCGGAATCGCGAAACCGTCGAGGATCTCCTCGCTTCGGGCGTCGATCCCCAGCCGGCCGAAACCACTGGCGAGTCCCTCGACGGGCTGACGTTCGTTTTCACCGGGTCGCTGGACGGATTGACACGGGAGGAAGCGCGGGCGCTGGTCGAACGACACGGCGGATCCGCAACGTCGAGCGTGTCGGGCAACACGGATTACCTCGTCGTCGGCACCAGCCCCGGCCGGAGCAAACGTGAGGCCGCAGAGGAACGCGGCGTCCGGACGCTTGAGGAACCCGAGTTCGAGGCGTTACTCTCCGAGCACGGCGTCGACGTGTAGCGAGCAGGCGGAACGACCGTCCGGTGATCCGTGTTCCGCAACGGTGCGGTATACACCCTCCCGCCCCGGCGGACCACCGGCGACCGATCAGGACATACCGGCGTTGGCCGCGTGTTCGTACATAAACCCCAGGTCGGCCGTTCGACGGTGGGTGTCTCGACCGCTCGTCGCGGTAGGACAACGCCTATTGGCGTCGGGGTCGCTCCTACGCCCAATGGGCGTTTTCGATACCATCCGACAGGCACTCGGTCTCAGCGCGGAGGCGGACGCGACCCGCGAGGCGGATCCGGAGGATCTCTTCGGGATGTCGACGGCATATCTGACGATGGAGGCTGATCTGGGGCTCGCACCGACCGGTGACGCCGCACTTTGTTTTGCGAACGTCGACAGCACCGCGTTCCGGGACGCACGCGACGAGGTTCGTGCCGTGTTGGAACTCGGCGAGGAGGAGACCGGAACGACCGCCTCGTTCATCGAGGACAGCCACGGCTACAGTTGGGTCGTCTTGCGCGACTCCGATTTCGAAAACCTGGTGACGAGCGTTCATTTCGCCGCGGACACGCTCATCGAAGAGGGGTTCGGATCGCGACTCCTGGCGGCGGTGTTCTCGTTCGACCGAGACGGGACGACGGCCTACTGGGTGTACTCGTTCCGCCGAGGCTCGTACTACCCGTTCGTTCCGACCGGCGGCCACGAGCGCGACGGCGCCCTCGAGTTCAAACTCGAGAGCAACCTCGATGGCGAACTCGAAACCGAGGACGATACGTCGTACTGGTACCCTATGTGGCCCGAGGGTGACAACCACCCCTGGGGCTGACGGCCCCGTCCGCGGGGACGATCTGACATCTAAACCTTCGGGTTACGGGAGAACTCATGCCATCACTGTAACGCGGTTTCACTTCCACAAAGCTGTTGACGAGACTTTATGTACCGGGCGGACACAGAGGTAGGTATGGCAGCAGCGACAGAAGACTTAGAGGAGCTTCCAGGAGTCGGTCCCGCAACGGCGGAAAAACTCCGCGAGAACGGATACGACTCGTATCAGAGCATCGCCGTCGCCGGGCCGGCGGAGCTTTCGAACACCGCCGATGTCGGCGAATCGAACGCCAACGATATTATTCAGGCCGCGAGGGAAGCGGCGGACATCGGCGGGTTCGAAACCGGGACCGACGTGCTCAAGCGCCGCGAACAGATCGGCAAACTCGAGTGGCTCATCCCGGAGGTCGACGGGATGCTCGGCGGCGGCGTCGAGACCCAGTCGATCACGGAAGTGTACGGCGAGTTCGGGGCCGGGAAATCACAGATCACCCACCAGCTCGCGGTCAACGTCCAACTTCCCAGGGACGCCGGCGGACTCCACGGTCGCTGTATCTTCGTCGACAGCGAGGACACGTTCCGCCCCGAACGGATCGAGGAGATGGTCCGTGGCCTCCCCGAGGAGGCCCTCGAAGCCGCGATGGAGGATCAAGAAATCGACGGAACGCCCGACGACGACGAGGCTATGGACGAACTCATTCAGGCGTTCCTCGACAAGATCCACGTCGCCAAGGCGTTCAACTCGAACCACCAGATCCTGCTCGCCGAGAAGGCAAAGGAGATCGCCGCCGAGTACGAGGACGACGAGTATCCGGTCCGACTCGTCTGTATCGATTCGCTGACCGCACACTTCCGTGCGGAGTACGTCGGCCGTGGCGAACTCGCAAACCGCCAACAGAAACTCAACAAGCACCTCCACGACATCGAGCGGGTCGGCAACCTTTATAATGCCGCGACGGTGGTCACGAACCAGGTCCAATCGAACCCCGACGCGTTCTTCGGCGACCCCACGAAGCCTATCGGCGGCAACATTCTCGGACACAAATCCACGTTCCGGATGTACCTGAAGAAGTCCAAGGGCAACAAGCGGATCGTCAAACTCGTCGACGCACCGAACCTCCCGGACGGCGAAGCCGTGATGCGCGTTCAGAACGAAGGACTCAAACCCGAATAACGAGCCGTCGTCGCCTCGTCGTGTGAGACCACACCGGGGCGGGACCCTTTGGAAAGCCTTAAGGTACAAACCCGGTTACGAGTGAGTGCAGGGAGCCCGGGTGGTGTAGTGGCCCATCATACGACCCTGTCACGGTCGTGACGCGGGTTCAAATCCCGCCTCGGGCGCCTTCTAACGACGCTACTTCGCGAGCGATCAACTCCGGCGTTTTGCCACCACATCGTCGTCGAAACGACCATGGGTATTCGGCCCCCTGACGGAGAATACCGTGGCAAGTGTCCCTGCTATTTTTGTTCCATCGGGGGTGACCCACCCCTGACATGAATACAAAGCAGGTCGGTGATACGTCCGAAGCGGTCGTCCTGGCTGAGTTGGTCAAACGGGGGTATACAGTGTCCATTCCGTTCGGTGATAACGATCCGTACGACCTCGTCGTCGACACTATCGACGGTCTATACCGGGTGCAAATCAAAACGGGGTGGATAGAGGACGGCTGTCTCAGGTTCAAAACGGGATCAAAAACGACACAGAACGGAACGGTTGTCGTCGAGGACTACGCCGACGGTGATGTCGAATCGTTCGCCGTCCGGTGTGCGGACACCGGCGAACTCTATTGGGTTCCAATAGACGTGGTCGGACGCAAGAGCACGTATCTTCGGGTAGAACCGCCGGAAATCGACCATCCAAGCGTCACCTTCGCGGAGGAGTTCACGTTCGAATCCGCGCTCCCCGACCCGTGAGGTTTGCCTGTCGTCAAATAATTAACGACCGGTCACGTGTTTCCGCTATGCCGACGTGGACCGGCGCGTGGTCACAGACGGAGGCCGAATCCTACCTCACGGATCGGACGATCCCGATCCGACTCGCCTGCCGGACGCCCCCGGGCGGGCTGTGGATGCTGTCGCTTTGGTACCGATACCGAGACGGTGCGTTCCACTGTGCGACCGGGGCCGGAGCCGATATCGTCCGGTACCTTCGCGACGACCCCGGCGTCGCGTTCGAGGTGTCGGACAACCAGCCGCCGTACAAAGGGGTCCGGGGTGCCGGCACGGCGACGATCGAACACGACGACGGCAAGGAACAGCTCGAGGACCTTCTAGAGCGATACCTCGACGGGACGGACAACGACCTCGCGACCCGGCTGCTCGACGCCGACCGAAAGGAGGTCCACATCCGGATCGAGCCGACGAAGCTCTACAGCTGGGATTTCACCGATCGGATGGCGGATATTCCCCCGGACGACCGGGGATAGCCGCGACCGGATCAGGCCGTGTACTCGGCGTCTTCGGGGTCGTCGACGACCTCGATACCACGGTTGTTGACGGCGTGGGGATCGAGGCCGACCTCCTCGAGGAAGTCCTTGTAGATCCGCTCGCAGGTCTCGCCGTCCTTTTGTTTGTCGCTGGCGTGGTCACAGAGGTCGGCGACGCCCTCGGGAACGTCGTTCGTGTGAATGATCCAGTGATTAATGAGATCGGAGAGCCGCCGGATCGGCGAGGTGAAGTGGCCGTAGATCTCGAAGTTCAGCGCGTGGTGGCCGCCGAAGGGGTCGGACATGTATTTCGCTCGGGGCATCACCTTCATCACCGCCCACTGGATCTTGTTGAGTTGTCGTCCCGGCGCTTCCTCCAGCGTCGCGTTGACCGCCTTCCGTGGGTCGTCCCAGGCGTCGCCGGGAATCGAGACGCCGTCGAGTTCCTGTATCTCTTGGAGGGCTTCGTCCCACTCTTGGGGTGTCGGTTGGGGGTGAACGCGGAACATCGCCTCGAGCCCGCGGTTCCACTGGAGTTCGTGGGTGACGGCTTTGTTGGCCTTGAGCATACACTCCTCGATGATGGTGTGTGCGCGGTCGCGTTTCGGGTTGAGGACGAGCGAGCCGTCCTCCTTTCGCTGTTCGTGGAGTTTTTCGGCGAGTTCGTACGCGAGAGCGTTGTCCTCGTGTAACGGGGCGTCGGCGTCATCGAGACGGTCCTCACAGTCGTTGTAGGTCTGGCGGGCATCGGAGTGGATGACCGATTTGTAAATGTCGATCGACTCGTGGGAGAGCGTCTCGCCGTTGATGTGCATCTCGACGGTGTGTGCGAGTCGATCCTCGTTCGGGACGAGCGAGCAGACGGTTTCCGCGAGGATCGGCGGGAGCATGTGGACCGTGTAGGCCGGGAGATAAACGGTGTTCCCACGCTTTTGGGCTTCTTCCCACATCGCCGTCTCCGGGGTGACGTAGTGGCTCACGTCAGCGATGTGGACCCACAGCCGGTATCCCTCGTCGGTGCGTTCGATCGAGATCGCGTCGTCGAAGTCCTGTGCGTCGGCGGGATCGGTCGTCCACGTCGTCAGCTCCCGGAGGTCGCGTCGTTCCTCGAGTTCGTCGACGATGTCACCTTCGGGGTCTCTGGCACGGGTCTCGGCCTCCTCGATAACCCCGCGCGGGAACTCGTCGCGGATCTCGAACTCCTCGAAAAGCTCCTCGCGCTTGTTCGCGAGGTGGCGGGCGAGGTCCTCGTCGATTCTGACCGGACCCTGCCCCTCCGCGGTTCCGGCGTACGCCTGTTCGTCGCGGTCACTCATACCGAACGGTTGTGCGGTGGGATAGTTAGTCGTTGCGAGGGCGGTGCCGACGGAGCCGACGGGTGCCTTTAGCTGCGCTCGCCGTGTTCTTCGGTCTCGGAGTCGTCCTCGAACGCTTCGTAGTAGCGCTCGACGAACCGGCGCGCCGAGAGGGACGTGTCCTCGATCTCGACGAGATGTGCCTCCAGCCACTGCCGCGGTTGGTGGCACAGTTCCCGGTGACACGGCTTACACAGGTGTTCAAACTCCTTTCCGCGGCGCTCCCATCTGTTGCCGTGTTTGTCGTACTCGCGAGCCTCACGGCGGTCGAACGTCTCCCCGCAGGCGATGCAGGTAACGTCGCTCCGATCCCGTCGGCCCCACATGCGGTTGCCTTCGTGGGGGCATGACTTAGGCGTGTCTCCCGGTGGTGACGTGTGCGCCCACCGCAAGGGTATAGATGCCCGCGCCATCACATCGGGTATGGATCCGCGAATCCGCGAACACGCCGAGATCATCGTCGATCACTCGACCGGCGTCGAGGCTGGCGACAACGTCGTGATCAGCGCACCGAACGTCGCCGAGGACCTGGCCGTGGCACTCCACGAAGTCGTCGGGGATCGGGGCGCAACACCGGTGTATCTGGCGAGCGACAGCCGCGCCCAGCGGGCGTACCTTCGCGCCGCAGCCGACGAGGACCTCGAGACGCCGACTCACACGAAGGCCCTCTACGAGGAAAGCGACGTGTTGATACGCGTCCGAGCGGAGGCGAACGCGACCGAACAAAGCGACGTGCCGCCGGAGACGCAGGCGACTCGGTCGAAAGTGAACCAGCCGGTTCAAGAAGTCGCGCTCTCGAAGCGGTGGTGTCTCACGCAGTTTCCCTCACAGGCGAACGCCCAACTCGCGGGAATGAGCACGGAGGGGTACGAGAACTTCGTGTGGGATGCGATCAACAAGGACTGGACGGCCCAACGTGAACACCAATCCCGAATGGTCGACATCCTCGATCCCGCGAGCGAGGTGCGGATCAAAAGCGGCGAGACGACCGATGTGAGGATGTCCGTCGACGGCATGAAGACGCTCAACGATTACGCCGAAAAGAACCTCCCCGGCGGAGAGGTGTTCACCGCCCCGGTCCCCGACAGCGTCGAGGGGGAGGTGCTTTTCGACATGCCGCTGTATCATCAGGGCCGCGAAATCACGAACGCACACCTCGTCTTCGAGGACGGAGAGGTGGTCGAACACACCGCCGACACGAACGAGGATCTACTGACGGAAGTGTTGAACACCGACCCCGGTGCGAACCGTCTCGGGGAGTTGGGCATCGGTATGAACCGCAATATCGACACGTTCACGTACAACATGCTCTTCGACGAGAAAATGGGAGACACTGTTCACATGGCGGTCGGTCGGGCCTACGACGAGTGCGTCGGTGAGGACAGAGAGGCGAACGAATCCGCGGTTCACGTGGATATGATCGTCGACATGTCCGAGGAGTCGTTCATCGAAGTCGACGGTGAAGTCATCCAGCGCGACGGGACCTTCCGGTTCGAGGACGGGTTCGAGTCGTAGAATCGCGGGGAGTCGTTTGAAATCGGGTGAAACGAAGGGTTCGAATGACAGGGGTGGAGCCGACAGCCCGACGAACGGGGTCGGCTACCGTCGAAAACAGGTTGCGGCCGGGTATGCCAATGGATGGCGGATTCGGGTCAATACAGGCCCGGCCGCGGATCGCAGGTGTCTGAGCCGGTGGTGCTGTTATCGGACGCGACGGCATCCCCCCTTTGAACGCCTCGTTTCGGGATGCACGCGTGCCAGGGCCCATCCAGTTCTTTTCGTTTGAGATGGACGCGTGTCATCTGATCTGGGCATTACATCCACACGTATACTCCAATGGCTAATAAAACTTTCTTATATTGGGCACAGCCCCCACGGAACCAAGCGGATGGCCAGCTATCCGATTCATCGCTGATCGATCGTTCATCGGTCGGTCGGTGTGCGGTCGATCAGTTCGTCCGTCACACGGTCGTGTCTCTGACCGACGGCGTCCACCGGAACCAAACGGCGCCGTTTTGTCTCCACGGTGAGCGTGGCGGAACCGATGGGAGGCATCCCCGATCACTGTAGCGTCGATTTACAGTCAGTTTTCGATCGCATCCGAAAATCCCCACTCGTCTGCCCGTTCGATCGCGGTCTCCCGGGCAGCGTCGCGGATGTCGGCGACGGCCGCCTCGTTCTCAAGAAAGGACTCGACCGTATCGGCCTCCGGACGGCCGTCGGCCTCCGCCGCGGCGGTACGGACTCGGGCCGCGAGTTCGTCGTCCGCCGCCAACCGCTCGGCGACCGTTCCGGGTGACACCCGCAGGGTTTCGGTTCGGTGTGGCAACTCGAGGACTTCGGCGTCGAGCGCGTACAGTTCGAGTTGGTACGGCGGCGGCCCGATATCCGCGAGCGCGGGTGGCCCGCCGCGGTCCGTCCCGGTGTGGTACGCGAGCGTCGGGACGCCGCCTTCGAAGGTGAGGACGCCCCGTTCGTCGTCGGCATCGAGCAACGCGTCCCGCGGGGACAACACGGCGTATCCGTCGAGTTCCCGCTCGAGGGCGTCCTCGAGGGTCGGCGACAGCGCCGTGACGACCCGCGACCGGAGTAACTCCCCGTCGGGGATCATGGCGGGTCCGGGATCACGGCGGTCCGGAACCGTTCGGCCACGTCCGTCGAATTCCCGTCGTTCGGCGAGAGCCGTCCCGCCGCGGTCCGGAACGCCTCCGCCGCGGGACTCTCCGGTGCGTGTGTCAACAGCGGAACGCCGGCCGAACGGGCGGCCTGCACCGCGTCGCTCTCGGGAACCGTCGCGAGCGTCGGTCCCTCGAAGTACCGCTCGGCCTTCTCGCGGACGCCGTCGATGTCACCGCGCGCGCGATTGAACACCGCCCCTGCGATGTCGGAGCCGTACGACAGCGCGTACTCTTGGACCTTCAGGCCGTCGGATATCGCCGGGATCGTCGGGTTGAGAACGACGACGACGCGGTCGGCCAACACGATCGGAAGCACCGCGCTCTTCGAATCGAGCGTCGCCGGCGAGTCGAGCAACAGCACGTCGGCGTCGGCGGCGAGTTCCGCGACGACGTCCCGGAGCCGATCCGGTTCGGCGGCCTCGAAGGCCGCAAGCGAGGTGCCACAGGGGACGACGCGCATTCCGAAGCGGTCGTACGTCGCGGCTTCGACCGGCGCGCCGCCCTCGATAAGGACGTCGTGAAGCGTCGTCTCGACGTCGGCGAGTCCCGCGTGAAACAGCAAGTTCGCCATCCCCGTGTCAGCGTCGACCACGGTGACGTCGTAGCGTTCGGCCAGCGCCATCCCGAGGGCCATCGTGCTCGTCGTCTTCCCCGTGCCGCCTTTTCCGGAGGCGACGGCGAACGCTTCGACCATTCGTTGGTTGCGACTGTGCCGATTTCGGACATAAGGGTTGGGGTCTTTGCCCGGCAGTATTCGCCGGATCTGTTATGATAGATCATTACGTTTAACACCATGCAGGATACAGTAAGAGATAGATGACATCAGACGAGATCGAACCGATGGTCCCGACGATGCCGACAGACGACACGGCCGAAAACATCCGCGCCGACGGCGGCGTCCGCAAGCGCTATGACGGCGGCGAGGTAGCGGCACCCGTCGTTCCGGACCTTCGATAACCCGGATTTCTCGTCTTTGATTTCCCACCCGAACAGCGACGGGTGCTCCACCGACGGACCCGTACCGTTCGCTCCGTCTCACACCACGTCGCCGCGGACGCTGACGCCGCCAGCGTCAGTGCGGGCGTTCCGGAGCGTTTCGGCCGCGGCCTCCGCCTCGTCGTCGTCCATCCCGAGCATCCCGAGGCTGGTCGAGAGGGTCGGAAAGACGAACTCGCCGGTTTCGAGTTTCCGGAACGCTTCCGCGCTCGTCCGCCCGCCGTCATCCGTGTCGACCCACAGACAGGCCGCCCGCGGATCGAGCAACTGCGTGTAGTCGTCTCGGGCCTTTGCACCCTTCAACCGCTGTGTGACGTTGTTCTCGAAGCCGGTGTTGCAGACTTCAAGATGGACCGGTTCGTCGTCGTCGAACAGGTGCGCCGCCAGGCACCGCTCGGGTGCGGCGTGTCCCGAGGCGTTCGCCCGGACGCGGTCGGGGTGTGCCTCCGCCCACGCCGCGGAGACGGTCTTGCCGACGCCGGAGACGCCGAGTTCCGATTCGAACGCCGCTTCCCGCTCCGGTGCGTCCTTGAACAGGAGGTCCTTCGTGACGTACACGTCCAGACGGTCGATCGGGTCCATCCCGAGGACGACGTCGCCGAAGGCCCACACTTCCCGAACGGGCACCGGGTTCGGCCCCGTCCCGACCGTTTCGACGACGCGCCGGAGGCGGTCGACCGCTTCCGACCGGCTGTAGCTCATTGGGGATCACAACGGGGCGACGGAACAAACGGCTGTCGGGACGGTCGGGCCGTCGCAACCGTGATCGAAACCCGTATCCGCCCGAACCGGCAACCCTCCGCCCATGCAGTGCGACAAATGTGGCTCCGAGGCCGTCATGCACGCCGCCTACTCCGGACTCCACCTCTGTGAGAGTCACTTTCGGAAATCCGTCGAGACGCGGGTTCGCCGGCGGATCCGCGACGACGCCCTCGTTTCGGATGCGGCCACGGCCGACGACCCCGAAACGTGGCTCATCGGGCTCTCGGGCGGTAAGGACAGCGTCGTCCTCACCCATCTCCTCGAAGAGACGTTCCGCGAGGATCCCCGGATCGAACTCGTCGCGCTCACGATCCACGAGGGGATCGACGGCTACCGGGACGCGTCCCTCGAGGCGTGTCTCGAACTCACGGACGACCTCGACATCGACCACGAGGTCGTCAGCTACGCCGACGAGTACGACCTGGAGATGGATTCGGTCGCCGACGACGACCCCGAGGGGATGGCCCCCTGTGCGTACTGTGGGGTGTTCCGCCGCGACGCGCTCGCGCGGTACGCCGACGAGTACGGCGCGGACAAACTCCTGACGGGCCACAACCTCGACGACGAGGCCCAGACGGCGATGATGAACGTCCTCTCGGGCGACGTCCGACAGATCGCGAAACACTTCGATGCCTCCCTCGGAGGCTTCGAGGCGCGGGAGATCGACGACGACCCGTTCGTTCCGCGGGCGAAACCCCTGCGCGATATCCCCGAAAAGGAGGTCGCACTCTACGCGCATCTGAGCGACCTTCCGGCCCACATGGCCGAGTGTCCCCACGCCAGCGAGGCGTATCGCGGCGAGATACAGGAACTGCTGTACGGGCTCGAGGACGGCCACCCCGGGACCCGACACTCGATCATGTCCGGGTACGAGGAGCTCGCAAAACTGGCCGCCGAAGCGTACCGCGACGACGGCTCCGGCCCCCGGGGCGAGTGCGAACGGTGTGGCGCACCGACGAACAACGAGATCTGTCGGAAGTGTGAGCTCGTTGACTCCGTCGGCGGCGAACTCCCGGGCGATGACTGACGCGTCAGCCGAGCGTCATACACGACGTTTTACGACGACCTATCAAAATATACGGCTCGATAATTACCACAAAAAAGCACAGACTAAACCGGGCTTATTATTATAGGAATTTTGACCTATCGAACAACGTCAATGCCGTTGTTCTGTTCGGTCTCGGATCGGCCGCCGTCGGTCTCGCCGACGCCGAACTGTCCGCTCTCTCTGGGTGGCGACGAACTGAAATCGTCGTCGTCGACGCCTTCGATCGCCTGCCGGGAGGCGTCCGCCTGTTTCTGTGTCGTCGGGCCGAGGATCTGTGCCGACTGAACGCCGGTCATAATCGCCATGACGCGGACCTTGCCCTTGTACTCCTCCTCGATCCGCGCGCCCCAGATGACGTTTGCGGAGGCTTCCAGTCGCTCCGTAATGTTCTGTGCGATGCCTTCGGCCTCCTTCAGGGTGAGGTCCGGACCGCCGGTGATGTGGACCAACCCGCCCGAAGCGCCCCGGTAATCGACGTCGAGAAGCGGGTGGTTCATCGCATCGTTGACGACCTCCTTCGTCTTGTTTTTGTCCTGCGTCTCGCCGACCAACATGACCGCGACGCCGCCTTGGTTCATGATCGACGTCATGTCGGCGTAGTCGAGGTTGATCAACGACGGCTGGGTGATCGTCTCCGAGATCCCCTTGACCGTCTCGGCGATGATCTGATCCATCACCGAGAACGCCTTGCCGATCGGTAGGTTCGGGACGTAGTCGAGCAGCCGGTTGTTGTCGAGGACGATGATCGAATCGGCCTCGTTCCGGAGCTTTTCGAGCCCCTCTTCGGCTTTGACGGTCCGCGCGCGCTCGACGTTGAACGGCGTCGAAACCATGCCCACGACGATCGCGCCCTGCTCTTTGGCGATCTTCGAGACGACGGGTGCCGCACCGGTACCGGTTCCGCCGCCCATGCCTGCGGTGACGAAAACGAGGTCGGCCTCGCCCAGTACCTCCTTGATGGTTCCCTGTGCCATCTCGGTCGCGCGCTCGCCCATCGAGGGGTCGCCGCCGGCGCCGAGGCCGTTGGTCAGGGACTTGCCGACAAGGATCTTCGTGTCGGCTTCGATCATCTTCAGGTGCTGTTTATCGGTGTTTATTGCGATGGTCTCCGCGCCTTCGACGCCGATGTTGTACAGCCGGTTGACCGTGTTGTTGCCCGCGCCGCCCGCGCCGACGATAACGATCCGCGGATCTCCGAACTCCTCGCCGTCCGTCGAGGCGTCCATCTCACGCTTTTCGGCTTCGGCGTTCTCCAACGCGGAGTTGACGATATCCTGCATCGTCTACACCTTCGCCCAGGGGCGGTTCTTTTCCGTCGGCTCCGCCTCCTGTTCATTTATCATCTCCCGCACGGCCGACCGGATCGCTTCGCTCCGGTTCGGGAACTGGCCGGTATCGACCATGCGTTCGACCTCTTCTATCTGCTGCTTCGGGATTCGTAGTGTCACACGCTCCATATTGTTTCCCCTCTGGTTGTGAGTAAGACGACGTTGCACACGCGACCGATCGCGTTTACATCGGTAGGGGTTTCATAACCGGGTGTTTCCCCGATCCCCGCCGTATGTAAGACGCGTCGTCTTACGCAGCTGTATGAACATATGGCGTATACTTAAACCTTACCCAAGCTGTAAGACAAAAATGTATTCTCGGCGTTTACGGCTCCATACGGGTCGGTTTCGGCGTTTACGTGTCCTGTAAAACGTCGGCCGCGGGGGTCCGGCGCCCGCAGCTCGGGCAGAATCCCCAGTCGGATCGGAGCTCGTCACCGCACTCACAGAACACTCGGTGGCTCGCTTTCTCGCCGCAGTTAGAGCAGTAAACGGCAGACTGCGGGAGGTTTTCCCCGCATTGTTTACACGTATGACCCGATTCGTCGGACGCGTTTTTACGCTCGACGGTCGGTGTCTTACGCTCGTCGCCGGTGTCGTGTGACACGTTGCCGGAATCGCCATCAAGCGTGATGTTTACGTTCACGTCCTGTGGCTCTCGGGGCGTATACGTTCGCTCGAGTCGCTCGGCGATGAGGTCGTCGACGCGCTCGGCGATGAGGTCGTCGAGGGACCCGTCCGAAACGGATCCGTTCGAACCGCCGTTCGAGCCACCTTCCGGCGTGTTTACGGGCATCTCGCCGTTCTCGTCGAGATAGCTCCGGAGCGCCTTCCGCATCACCTCGCTTTTCGAGGCGTCGAACTCCTCGAGCCGCCGGATGAGTTCGTCATCCGCCCGGAAGGTTATTTTGCTCATCGTCTGTCGGACAGTTGTGTGTGACAGTATTTCAATCTTCGCGCGCCGTCCGACAGCCGTCCGTCTGACACGGGCGACGGACGGAGGTCAAAACCGTTAAGTCGGACAGTCGTCTCCTTTCGAGTGCGACCGCCCTTAGCTCAGACTGGTAGAGCAGTCGACTGTAGATCGACTTGCCCCCCGTTCAAATCGGGGAGGGCGGACTTTCTTTTGAGTTGATCCGTGGTCGCCCGTAGATCGACTTGTCCCCCGTCCTCGTGAGCGAAGCGAACGAGGGCTCGGAAGACGCAGCGGCGAGCGCAGCGAGGCGACCGTCTTCCGGCGTTCAAATCGGGGAGGGCGGACTGCGAGACGCGACCGAACAGGGATTCGCTGCAGAGCGACTTACCACGGTACCGGAGACGCTCGACCCACCGGCGGCCGTCGGTACAACGACTGGCCCCGATAGCAGACAACGAGATCCAATGTCGTGAGAGGCGGGAGGCACACCGGAGCGGCAGCCGGAATTACGGAAGATTCGAGGCGAAAGCCTCGCCCTTCAGGGCGGGGAAGATGTCAATCACGTGCCGATCGCACAGTCCTCCTGCG
>CAZOFL010000021.1:0-30240 GCA_964579035.1 uncultured Natronomonas sp.
CCTCAGAGATAAGTGAGGCCCGAATTTTCGACACGACGCTGCGCGACGGCGAACAATCCCCACGAACCTCGTTCTCCTACGAGGACAAACGGGAGATCGCGTCCATCCTCGATGACATGGGAACCCACGTCATCGAGGCCGGCTTCCCGGTGAACTCCGACGCGGAGTTCGAGGCCGTACGCGACATCGCCGGGGCAACGTCGACCACGGTCTGTGGGCTCGCCCGCGTCGTGGACAAAGACATCGACGCCGCCCTCGATTCGGGCGTCGAAATGGTGCACGTGTTCGCATCGACGAGCGACATACAGCTGCAGGATTCGATGCACGCCACCCGTCAGGAGGCGCTCGAGCGGTCCGTCGCGGCCGTCGAGCGCGTCAAGGACGCAGGCGCCACCTGCATGTACTCGCCGATGGACGTCACACGCACCGAGGAATCGTTCATGATCGACGTCGTCGAGGCCGTCTCCGAGGCCGGGACGGACTGGATCAACCTCCCCGACACCTGCGGGGTTGCGACACCGCGACGCTTTTACGATATGGTCGAAACCGTCGTCGACCACACGGACGCCCGCGTCGACGTCCACACCCACGACGACTTCGGATTGGCCTCCGCCAACGCCCTCTCCGGGTACGAGGCGGGGGCGTCGCAGGCACAAGTGTCGGTCAACGGGATCGGCGAACGCGCCGGCAACGCGGCCTACGAGGAGGTCGTCATGGCGCTGGAGTCGCTGTACGACGTCGACACCGGCATCGACACACGCCGGATCACCGAACTCGCACGGGTCGTCGAAGCGAAAAGCGACATGCCGATCCCGGCGAACAAGCCGGTTGTGGGTGACAACGCGTTCTCGCACGAATCCGGCATCCACGCCGCCGGGGTCATCGAGAACTCCGACACGTTCGAGCCGGGCGTCATGACGCCGGAGATGGTCGGCGCGACCCGGCAACTGGTGCTCGGCAAACACACCGGCACCCATTCCGTTCGCGAGCGACTCGAGGACGCGGGCTTCGAGCCGACCGAGGGTGAGGTTCGAGAGGTGACCCGGATGGTCAAGGACCGCGGCGCGCAACAGGAGGAGATCACCTTCGAGCGGCTCAAGCAGTTCGCTCAAGAGGTCGGCGTCCGGCGCGAGGAGGTACGGATTTAACCATGCGCCCGCCGGCCGTTCGCCCCCGCCCCGAGCCACCGGTACTCGCGAGCGGCGTGACGGTCGGCGGACGCGCGACGCGGAATGTTTATAAATATCCGCGCCGCAACGTCCGTAGTGATGACGGATGCGACGGCCGGAACGGCTGCTCACGCGGGCACCGTCAACCTCGCGTCCGGTATTGTAGGGGCTCGTTAGCCCCCATATTACACTTCTCACGATCGCGGTTCGTATCGGACAGAGACCACGCTACAGCCGGAACAATGCATACACGAGACACCGACAGACGACATCGAACAGCGGCCGACCGACGGTATCGAGCGGAGACCGAACAATGAGCGGGGAGCAAGCACGAAGCGCCCCCGAAACCGAGCCCGATCCCGAGGCACCCGCCGACGAGATCGAAACGGGGGCCGACGCCGTCGTCAGGGCACTCGAAAACGCCGGCGTCGAACACCTCTTCGGCGTGCAGGGCGGGGCGATCATGCCGGTGTACGACGCTCTGTACTACTCGGATATGACGCATATCACGATGGCTCACGAACAGGGCGCGGCCCACGCCGCCGACGCCTACGGGACCGTTACCGGCGATCCGGGCGTCTGCATGGCGACGTCGGGGCCGGGCGCGACGAACCTCGTCACCGGCATCGCCGACGCCAGCATGGACTCCGATCCGCTTATCGCGTTGACCGGACAGGTTCCGACCGAGTTCGTCGGCAACGACGCCTTTCAGGAGACGGACACCATCGGCGTCACCAGCCCGATCACGAAGGCGAACGTCTTCGCCGACGACCCCGAGAGCGTCGGGACGGACGTCGGGACGGCGTTCGCGCTCGCGAAGTACGGCCGGCAGGGACCGACGCTCGTCGACCTTCCGAAGGACGTGACCAACGGTGAGGCGAGCGAGGACCCGGGCACGCCGGAGCTGCCGGACACGTACGACCCGCCGGAGACGGCGGATCCCGACGCCGTCTCCGAGGCCGCCGACGTTCTCGCGCGGGCCAAAAAGCCCGTTATTCTCGCCGGTGGCGGCGTGATCAAAGGCGAGGCGAGCGACGAACTCCGAAGCTTTGCGAAGGAGCACGAGATCCCGGTCATCACGACGATGCCCGGCACCGGATCGTTCCCCGAGGACCACGAACTGTCGCTGGAAATCGCGGGCATGCACGGCACCGGATACGCCAACATGGCGATCACGGTGACGGACTGCATGCTCGCGATCGGGACCCGATTCGACGACCGGCTCACCGGCGGCGTCGAGACGTTCGCCCCCGATGCCGAGGTGATCCACGTCGACATCGACCCCGCCGAAATCTCGAAGAACATCGAGGCGGATCACCCACTCATCGGCGACGCGAAGGCCGTACTCGACCAACTCGGCGACGCGATGGTCCGGTCGCCCTCGACCGACGCGTGGCTCGACCAGTGTGAGACGTGGAAGGCGGAGTACCCGATGTCGTATGCCGCCCCCGAAGACGATCCGGTCAAACCGCAGTACATCGTCGAGGTGTTCGACGAGATGACCGACGACGACACGATCGTCACCACGGGCGTCGGCCAACACCAGATGTGGGCCTGGCAGTACTGGACGTGGACGGAGCCCCGGACGTGGGTGACCTCCCACGGCCTCGGGACGATGGGCTACGGACTGCCCTCCGCGATCGGCGCGAAGGTCGCCGCCCCCGATCAGGACGTCGTCTGTTTCGACGGCGACGGATCGTTCCTGATGACCTGCCAGGAGCTTTCGGTCGCCGTCCGGGAGAGCCTCGATATCACGATCGTCATCCTCAACAACGACGCGATCGGGATGGTCCGCCAGTGGCAGGACGCCTTCTTCGGTGAGCGACACATGGCCTCGGAATACCCCTGGATTCCCGAGTTCGACACCCTGGCCGAGGCGTTCGGCGCACGCGGGTTCCGGATCGACACCTACGACGAGGTCGAGAACGTGGTCGAGGAGGCCTTGGAGTACGACGGCCCGAGCGTCGTCGACGTCCACATCGACCCCGGGGAGAACGTCTACCCGATGGTTCCCAGCGGCGGGGACAACGGATTGTTCGCCCTAACGGAGGAGCAGCTATGAGCCGGCGGGAAAACGTTCGTCGAACGGGCCTCGAGGGGCCGCCGCCGGAGGAGCGCAACCGTCCGGTGGGGCGGCGAAACTCACAGGGGATCCGCATCGATCCCGAAACCCAAGCCGAACAGGACCCCCGTCGGACGACGATCTCGGCGTACGTCAAGAACGAACCGGGCGTCTTGGCACGCGTGTCCGGACTGTTCCACAGACGACAGTTCAACATCGAGTCGCTCACCGTCGGCCCGACGCAGAACGAGGGGTACTCCCGGATCACGCTCGTGGTCGAAGAGCCCGATCCGGGAATCGACCAGATCAAAAAGCAACTGAACAAGCTGATCCCGGTCGTTCACGTCCGGGAGTTGGATTCGAACCCGGTCGCGGTCGAACTCGTCATGCTCAAAGTAGACGGGGACGAACCGGACAAGGTCCAAGCGATCACAGAGATGTACGGCGGCGAGACGCTCGATGCCGGCCCGCGGACAATAACCGTCCAGATAACCGGCTCCGAGAGCAAGATCGACGACGCCATCGACGCCTACAAACAGTTCGGAATCCGCGAAATCGCACGGACGGGCCAAGCCGCGTTGGCCCGGGGCGAAGAGGAGACGGCCAGAGTCGAAGAGCGACACACATAATCACAATGACAGACGCAGACATTTATTACGACGACGACGCTGACAGCACCGTACTTGACGACAAAACCGTAGCCGTCCTCGGCTACGGGAGCCAGGGCCACGCCCACGCCCAGAATCTCGACGATTCGGGCGTCGACGTGGTTGTCGGCCTCCGGGAGGACTCCTCGTCGCGGGCGGCGGCGAAGTCCGACGGACTCGACGTGGCGACGCCACGCAACGCGGCGGAACAGGCAGACATCGTGAGTGTCCTGGTTCCGGATACGGTCCAACCGGACGTCTACGAACGCATCCGAGGCGTTATGACCGAAGGCGATACGCTGCAGTTCGCCCACGGGTTCAATATCCACTACGGGCAGATCGAACCCGACGACGGTATCAACGTCACGATGGTCGCACCGAAATCACCCGGCCACCTCGTCCGCCGCAACTACGAGAACGACGAGGGGACGCCCGGACTGCTCGCCGTCTACCGGGACGCGACCGGCGACGCACACGATATCGGGCTGGCGTACGCGGAGGCGATCGGCTGTACGCGCGCCGGTGTCATCGAGACGTCGTTCCGCGAGGAGACCGAGTCGGACCTCTTCGGCGAGCAGGCGGTGCTTTGTGGCGGCGTCACCGCGTTGGTCAAGACGGGCTATGAAACGCTCGTCGATGCGGGCTACAGCCGTGAGATGGCGTACTTCGAGTGTCTGAACGAGCTCAAACTCATCGTCGATCTGATGTACGAGGGCGGCAACACCGAGATGTGGAACTCGGTGTCCGACACCGCCGAGTACGGCGGGTTGACCCGCGGTGATCGAATCATCGACGACCACGCACGTGAGCGGATGGAGGAGGTCCTCGAGGAGGTCCAGAACGGAACCTTCGCCCGGGAGTGGATCACGGAAAACCAGACCGGCCGACCGAGCTACAAGCAACTCCGGGCCGCCGAAACGAGCCACGACATCGAGGACGTCGGCGAGGACCTGCGCGCGCTGTTCGCGTGGGGGGAGGAATAGATCACTGATGGCGGACGAAGCGACACTCGGGGAGGTCAGCCACACCAACCCCTACACGGGGAAGGTGTTCGGCGAGACACAGACGTACAAACGAGGAAAGACGATCGCCGCCGACGGCGGCGAGGCGGACGCGACCGAGGAAACCGACGCCGTGGAGCCCGAGTCCGAGCCGGAATCGGGGTCGAAGTCGAACTCCGAGACGCTCGCCGACGTCCCGCACACGGTGTCGGACGACGTCGACACCGACGGCCCACAGCGCACGTTCGACCGTGGTGGTGACCGATGAGCGAGGGGACGCTGTACGATAAGGTCTGGGAGAACCACAAGGTCACGACGCTTCCGAACGGCCAAGATCAGCTCTTCGTCGGACTTCATCTCATCCACGAGGTGACGAGTCCCCAGGCGTTCGGGATGCTTCGGGAGCGCGACATCGAAGTCGCGCGCCCGGATCTGACGCACGCGACGGTCGATCACATCGTCCCGACGGACAACCGCGATCGACCGTTCGAGAACGAGGCGGCCGAAGGGATGATGGCCGAACTCGAGGAGAACGTCCGTTCGGCGGGCATCGAGTTCGACGACCCGACGACGGGAAACCAGGGGATCGTCCACGTCATCGGCCCGGAGCAGGGGATCACCCAACCGGGGATGACGATCGTCTGCGGGGACAGCCACACCTCGACACACGGCGCGTTCGGCGCGCTCGCGTTCGGGATCGGAACGTCGCAGATCCGCGACGTTTTGGCGACCCAAACGGTCGCCATGGAGAAAAAGAAGGTCCGAAAGATCGAAGTCACGGGCGAACTCGGCGAGGCCGTCACCGCCAAGGATGTCATCCTGACGATCATTCGCCGCCTCGGGACGGACGGCGGCGTCGGCTACGTCTACGAGTATGCCGGTGACGCGATCGAGGACCTCGGCATGGAGGGTCGGATGTCGATCTGCAACATGTCGATCGAGGGCGGCGCGCGTGCGGGGTACGTCAATCCCGACGAGACGACCTACGAGTGGCTCGAAGAGACGGACGAGTTCAAAGACGACCCCGAGCGGTTCGCGGAACTCAAATCCTACTGGGAGTCGATCGCCTCCGATCACGACGCCGAGTACGACGACGTGGTCACGATCGACGGCTCCGAGATCGAGCCGATGGTCACGTGGGGAACGACGCCCGGGCAGGGCATCGGGATCACCGAACCGATCCCGGAACCGGACTCGCTGCCCGCGGACAAACAGGAAACGGCCCGGCGCGCGCAAAAACACATGCGCGTCGAGCCCGGCGGCACCATGGAGGGGTACGACATCGACGTGGCCTTCCTCGGTTCCTGTACGAACGCCCGACTGCCGGATCTCCGTGCGGCCGCGGGGATCATCGAGGGACGGCAGGTCGACGACTCCGTTCGCGCGATGGTCGTCCCGGGCAGCCAACGCGTGAAGGCCGCGGCCGAGCGCGAGGGGCTCGATGAAATATTCACCGAGGCAGGGTTCGAGTGGCGTGGGGCCGGCTGTTCGATGTGTCTCGGGATGAACGACGACCAACTCGTCGGCGACGAGGCCTCGGCCTCCTCCTCGAACCGGAACTTCGTCGGACGGCAGGGCTCGAAGGACGGTCGGACGGTGCTTATGAGCCCGTTGATGGTCGCCGCCGCGGCGGTCACGGGGGAAGTGACCGACGTCCGCGAGCTGCCGAAGACGGAGGTACGGGTATGAGCGGTTCCGAGGGGATCCCGAGCGTCGAACGCGTGAGTGGCCCCGGGCTTCCGATCCGTGGCAACGACATCGATACGGATCAGATAATTCCGGCCCGATTCATGAAGGTCGTCACGTTTGACGGCCTCGGCGAGTTCGCCTTCTTCGACCAGCGTTTCGACGACGAGGACAACGAGAAGGAACACCCGTTCAACGAGGAGAAGTATCAGGATGCGAACGTTTTGATCGTCAACGCCAACTTCGGCTGTGGGTCCTCCCGCGAGCACGCCCCACAAGCGCTCGTCCGCTGGGGGATCGACGCCATCATCGGTGAGTCGTTCGCCGAAATCTTCGCGGGCAACTGTCTCGCGCTCGGCGTCCCGACTGTCACCGCCGACAGCGAGACGGTCAAGGCGTTACAGGCGTGGGTCGAGGAGAACCCCGACGGCGACATCGATATCGACGTCGACGCCGAAACCGTAGCCTATGGCGGGACTACCGTCGACGCGAACGTCGATGAGGCACAGCGGAAGGCGCTGGTCGACGGCATCTGGGATACGACCGCGTTGATGAAATCCAACACGGAGTCCATCGCGAAGACGGCCGACTCGCTGCCGTACATCCGAAGCCGAAAGGCCCGAGCAGGCAACGGCGATGACTGAGGAGATCGCGGTCATCCCCGGCGACGGGATCGGCGGAGAAGTCGTACCGGCGGCGATCGACGTCCTCGAAGCGCTCGATCTCGACTTCGAGTTCGTCGAGGCCGAGGCCGGCGACCACGTCCTCAAAGCCCGTGGCGAGGCGCTCCCCGAGGAGACGTACCAGTTGGCGGCCGACGCCGACGCGACGCTTTTCGGTGCGGCCGGCGAGACGGCAGCGGACGTTATCCTCCCGCTTCGCGAGGCCGTCGGCTCCTTCGCGAACGTCCGGCCGGCCCGGGCGTACCCGGGCGTCGACTCGCTCCGCCCGGAGACGGATCTCGTTTTCGTCCGGGAGAACACTGAGGGCGTCTACACGGGCATCGAAAGCGAGATCGCCGACGGCGTCACGACGCTCACCCGTGTGATCACCGACGAGGCCTCCCGGAAGATCGCCGAGTACGGGTTCGAATACGCCGACGAGAACGGCTACGGCGACGTGACCGTCGCCCACAAGGCGAACGTGATGCGGGCGACGGACGGACAGTTCATCGAAAGCGTCGCAGCGGTCGCCGACGAAGGCGGATACGAGTATCAGGAGGCGCTGATGGACGCGCTGGCGATGCATCTCTGCCTCCGGCCCGAGGAGTACGGCGTCGTGATCTGTCCGAACCTTGCCGGCGATATGCTCTCGGATCTCGCCGCCGGCCTCGTCGGCGGCCTCGGATTGCTCCCCAGCGCCAACGTCGGCGAGGACAACGCGCTCTTCGAGCCGGTACACGGGTCGGCGCCGGACATCGCCGGACAGGGTATCGCGAACCCGGCCGCGACGATACTGTCGGCCGCGATGTTGCTCGAACATCTCGGATACGGCGTGGAAGCGGATCGTGTCAGGACTGCGGTCGAGGCCGTCCTCGAGGCCGGCCCCAGAACACCGGACCTCGGCGGCGACGCCTCGACCGAGGACGTTACTGCGGCTATCGTCGATCGGTTGTAGCTACTCCTCGGCGGCGATCGAGCGGATTTCGTCCCAGCGCCCCTCCGATTCGAGATGTGCCTGCAGTTCCTCGGCGTACTCGGCGACGAGCGCTTCGGCCGCCGTGAGTTTCTCCTCGTCGACGCCGACCCGCCCGCCGCCGTCGTTGCCCAATCCCAGCGCGCCGAGGATCGAGTCGAGGAACCCGCCATCGGAACCGGGATCGTCCCGTGGGTTCCCCCCCATCGGGTCCATATCGGCGACTTTCTCGATCTCAGGCATCATCCCGCGCAGTTCGTCAGTGTTGGCGACGATCTCGGCCGCCGCCCCGTCGTCGGGGTTTTCGATTTCGAACGACGCCGCAGTCATGATGAGTCCCCACTCCTGTCGGGTAAACTGGGAGTTGTCGATTCGGGACGCGAACTCGCTGTCGACCGTCATCCGATCGCCGACGATCCTGTCCTGCCAGTCAGTCATATGACCGAATAGTGGCTCCGGAATCTTATAAACGACCGTCATCCGTGGAATCGCGAACCCCTTGGGTGTGGCGAACAGGCGGCACGATACTGTCCGGCGGCCGCCCTGGATCCGAGGCCGAACAGCGGCGGTGTCTGGCACAGTGATCCTGCCGCGCGATCGTATAAAAGGGACCGGACCGATCCCCGACCGAGATTAAAAAGCGTCCGGCGTGACTTCGATATCCGCGTACAGCGACTCCTTCATCGCGGCGTGGACGTGACAGATCCCCTCGCCCAGTTCGACGACTTGCTCGATCTCCTCGTCCGTGAGGTCGGCCTCGACGTAAAGATGGAATCGGATCTCGGAGAGGTCGTCGCTGTCGTCGAGTTCCGCCTCCGCTTCCGTTTCGACCTTGCCGAGGTCGGTATCGAGTTGTCGGTTGGCTCCGGCGCGACAGGCGAACGTGAAACAGGACGCGTAGTCGGCGACCAACACCTCGTTCGGGGTCGGCCCCTCCTTGCCGGTCGCGTCGATACTGAGTTCGAAATCGCCCGCACGACTCAGCGAGTGATACTTTGCCTCGTTGACGGTGGTAGTCTCTATGTCGGCCATAACGGGCGTACACTCTCGCCGCCGATACAAAAAGCCCCGGTGGCGGTCGCTCGGTCGGGGTCGCTAGAGGCTGAAGGACTCGTCGCCCTCGAGGATCACCGGCTCAGCCGCCGCACCGGCGGCTTTCAGTTCTCGCTTGAAATCGTCCGTATCGATCTCGATCGGCGGGAACGTGTCGTAATGCATCGGGGCGGCGTAGTCCGCGCCGACCCAATCGGCCGCGATCGCGGCTTGGGCCGGCCCCATCGTAAAGTGGTCGCCGGCCGGCAGGGCCGCGAAGTCGGGTTCGAGGAACGGCCCGATCACTTCCCGCATCTCGACCATGAGGCTCGTGTCGCCCGCGTGATAGAAACTCGTGCCGTCGGCGTCGGATTCCTGCGTCGGTTTTTTCTCCGAGACGACGAACCCGGCCGGCATTCCGCCGGAGGTTTCGTAGCCGGTCTCGATGCCGTTCGAGTGGTCGGCGCGAACCATCGTGACCCACGCGTCCCCGCACTCGACGGTGCCGCCGAGGTTCATCCCCATCCCGCCGACGGCGTCCTCGAAGCCGAAGTTGTCCTCGGCGTAGGACACGAGTTCGGGCGTCGCGACGAGCGTCGCGTCGCTGAACGCCCCGGCGTGGGCGACGTGGTCCTCGTGGCCGTGGGTCAAGAGAACGTAGTCGGGATCGTCGACGTCATCGGGGGTGAGCTCAGTCTTCGGATTTCCGAAGAACGGGTCGATAAGCAGATCCGTACCGTCGACGGTGACGTACCACGTCGAGTGGCCGTGCCAAGTGAGTTCCATAGCGTGTCGACATACACGGCTCATCTTCTTAATATTGGGTGCCGGAAGGCGCCCGACAACAGGGGTGAACGGGGCCACGGGAGTTAGGTACACCCCGGCCCATCTGACCGTATGGAGATCCGGCGAATCGGCGACGATCGGGTCGACGACGCACGTTCGGTTCGACGAACGGTGTTCGTCAACGAACAGGGCGTCCCCGAGGATCGAGAGATCGACGGAAAAGACGGCCGATCGACGCACTTCGTCGCCTACGACGGGGGCGAACCGATTGGGGTGGCTCGGCTTCGGCCTTATCAGGTCGACGGTAATGGTTCCGAGGACGAAAACGTCACCAACCGGGGGGACGCCGCCAAAGTCGAGCGGGTGGCGGTACTCGCCGAGCGGCGCGGGGAGGGCATCGGACGCGAGTTGATGACGGCAGTGGAGGACACAGCATGGGAGACCGGGTACCGCGAAATCATCCTTCACGCCCAACGCACCGTGGTCGGTTTTTATACCCGACTCGGCTACGAGACGTTCGGGGACCCGTTCGAGGACGCCGGAATCGAACACCGAAAGATGCGCAAAAAGCTCTGAGTTCGGTTTCAGATGTTTACGTCCTCGATCCGTTGGTTGACGACGACCTGTCCGCGCGTCGTCAGCGAAATCCCGGACGGACCCTCCTCGAACAGCCCCTTCTCCCGAAGGGCGTTGACTACGTTCGTCGCACGAGCGGCGTCGCCGTCGAGAACGGACGCGAAGTCGATATCGCCGCCGGTGGCGTAGACGGTGACCAGCAGCCGCTTCTCGGGCTCGTTGAGTTCGATATCGGCGACTTCGCTCAGCAACCGCCCGTACTCGATCCGGAGGTATCGTCCGAGGATGTTCAACAGCCGCGACGAGTTCGGCGCGATGAGTGACATCGTCACCTGGCCATCGTCGGTGTGCCGGATCAAAAGGGTCGGACGGTTCGCTCCATCGGGTGCGCGCTGGGTTCGTTCGAAGTCGATCACGTCCGTGATATCGATGCCGACCGTTCCCTCCCGCGTCCTGAATCCGACGCGGTCGGGCGAAACGGAGAGTTTCGCCGTTCGAACGGGGGAATCGGTCACGCGTCCGCCGACCCGGGCCGGGTGCTTGAGTTTCGCCTTCGACCCGTTGAGCAGGCATTTAAATAGGACTGTCCGGAACTTCTCCATCGTCCCCTCGGATCCCTCGATGAGGACGGTTTCGACGGCGTCGTCGACCCTGTACCCGACGGTCACCGTCGAATCGAACAGGTCACGGAGATCAGGCGGAACGCTACCGACGACGACGTCGACGACGTTCGAGAGCGGGATCGTGAGTCGATCGTCGCCGGCGACCACGAGCCGTTTCCGACTCATCACGATACGGGCCGTTTCCGGCTCATCGCCGACGCCGGAGCTCGGGTTCCGTGCGAACCGCCCGACGAAGTCCGCGACGGCGGTTTCGTCCCCGGTCATAGGTTCACATCCAACAGAACGCTAATCAGCGATTCGGTCGCGACGGCGGTGAGACACCCCACCCAAATCAGCGCGACGAAGTGGAGGAAGGCGTTGCCGAAGTGGCCGCCGTCGGCGGTTCGGATCGTCAGCGAGGAGACGACGGCGTTGAAAAGCAACACGAGCAACAGCAGGTATCTGAGAAGCGACACGTTGTACAGCTCCGTGTGGAGTAGCTGGCCGAAATCGACCGCGCCGCTTCCCACGTCGATGTCGAACCCCGCCATGATGACCGCGATTTCGAGCCCCGTAAAGAACGCGAACGCCGACGCCGCACTGATGCCGTACAGCAGGCCGATGAGCGTCACCGTGACCTGTCTGCGGCGCTCGCGGAGCTGTGCGATCTTGTTCATGTTCTGGCTGATGAGTTCGCCGAGTTTCTTCGGATCACCGCCCATCTCGCGCCCGATGAGATACATCTCGCTGAACTTCTGTATCACGTACGAGCTGGTGTCCTCGGCGAAGTACCGCCAGGCGCTTTCCGTGTCCAGACGCATGTTCAGTCGGCGATAGAGGTCATCGAGGTTCTCGGTCAACGCCCCGAAATCCTTCTTCCGGAGCGTCCGAAGCACCATCGACGTGGTCGATTGCTTGGCGCTCTCGCTCGCCCCGAGCGCCCGAATGAAGCTGGGGAACTCCTCGTCGCGCTCTATTATCGCCTTTTCCTGTCGGCGGAACACGATCGCCGGGAGCAAGAACGGAAGCGTCGGAATCGCCAGATACAGCGGCTGTGGGATCGAACCCATCGGGACCAGCGTCGTAAACGGCGGCACGTCGAACGTGCTCGCGAGCATCGAGAGGACGATGAGCGAGAACAGCGCGACAGCCACGGCGGAACTCCCGAGCAGCAGCTGTTTCGAGCGCGTCCGGTAGCCGTCCTCGACGTACCAAAGCGGATCGTAAGGGACGATCGCGCGGATGACGAGGAAGAACCCGATCTGGACGAACACGAACATCGCGATGACCGCCGCGACGGTCCACGTCGGGTTCGTCCCCGTCAGGATCGGGAGCACGACGGCGAACACCAACGCGAACGTCATCGACAGCACCATCGAGAGATAGAGGTCCTTCATCACATCGAGGTTCTCCAGGGACTGCTCGTAGATCGTGCTGTAGTTCTCGATGATGACGTTTTGCTCCTCGAACAGGAAATCGGACATCTCTTGGCCCGCACCGAGAGTGTAAGCCAGTCGGTCGTACAGATCCCGCAACGAGTCGCTCGGGACTTCCTTCGCGCGCCGACGTAACGCGTCGTCGAGGCTCTGGTTCCACGTGTCGACCAACTGGACGATCCGCCTGTTCTCGACGGTGAGTTCGCCGTACTCCTCCTCGTTTGCGAGCTTTCGGAACACTTCCATCCGGTCGATGTTCGTCGTCGAGAGGACCGTCATGTGTGTGACCATCAGGTGAAACCGGTTCTCCATCTCGATGCGGCGGCGGTCGACGGCGAGTTTCGGGTAGGCGACCCCGGTCACGAGAAACACCGCGCCGAGGACGGGGAGCAACAGCCGGACGAGAAACAGCGTCTGCCAGGCGATCGCGAGAACGATCGTCCCGAAAAACAGCGCTGTCGCCGGGAGGAGGACGACGAAGACGTACCGCTTCGAGTCCATCTCCATCCGGTCGTACGCATCAAGGACGGACCCGGCGAGTTGGGTCGCCTGTGCGGTTCGTCCGGCGGCCCCCATCGATCAATCACTCCGAGCGACCGTGAACGGGAGCCCCTCGATACCGTCGCGCTGGAAGCTGGCTATCGCCTCGTTGACCTCGTGGTAGCCGAGGATGTCCTCCTGAATCATCCGCTCGATAATGTCGGCGCGGTACTGGAGGTCGTCGTATATTTTCCGCGTGTCGGGGTACCCGAGCAGTTCCGCGATCTGATCCTCCAGTACGTAGGAGTTGTTCATCCCCTGAAAGACGATCTCGTCCTCGACTGGGTCCCAGTAGAACACCTGCCGGGTGACGACACCCTCCATCTCCTTCGAGTATCCCTCGATCTCCTGGACGCTGGTCACCCGTCTAAGCACGTCGTCGCCCTGTTTGACGCGGTTTTGAAACAGCGCCACGTCGGCGTTGTCCATGAACGTCTCCGGGACGTTGATCGGTTCGCCAGTGAACCGCTGGATCATCGAGACGATGTCGGAGGCGTGGAACGTGAGCATGACCGGGTGGCCGGTCTGGGCTGCCTGGAACGCCATCCGGCCCTCCTCGCCCCGGACCTCGCCGACGATGATGTACTCGGGACGCGAGCGCAGCGCTGCCTCGACGAGATTGAACATATCGACGTCCTCTGAGTCCTCGCCGCCGCCTTCGCGGGTGAGCAGTTGCTGCCAGGTGTCGTGTGGCGGCATCACTTCGGCGGTGTCCTCCGCGGAGTAGATCTTCGAATCGCGGGGGATGAACGACATGATGCTGTTTAGCGTCGTCGTCTTCCCCGACGCCGTCTCGCCGACGACGAACACGGTCTGTTCGTTCTCCAGACAGAGCCACAGGTACGCCGCGAGTTCCGGCGACAGCGTTCCCCATTTCGTGATCTGGTTGACCGAAAGCGGCACTTCGCTTCCCTGTCGGATGGTGAGGCTCGGCCCTTTCAGACTGACATCGTCGCTGTAGATGACGTTCAACCGGGACCCATCCGGTAGCGTGGAGTCGACGATCGGGTCCGAATCGCTCAGGGGGTCACCGATCCGCTCGCCCATGTTCCGGAGCCAGTTGTCGAACTCGGCTTCGGTCCCGAAATCGACCGTCGTCTTCAACATTCCGTACACTTCGTGGTCGACGTAACACTCGCTCGGACCGATGACGTGGATATCCTCGTTGGCCGGGTCGCGCATAACGGGTTCCAGCGGCCCGAGACCGACGATGTCCCGGTTCAGTCGGTACCGAATGTTCTCGAACGTCCCCCGTGAGACCTCCTTCGTGTTGGGGTCGATCTTGAATCGGATCCGCTCGAGGAGGTCCTCGGGATCTTCGCCCTCGATACGCGTCGACTCGGAGAGCAACTCCTCGATCCGGTCGCCGTACTCGGACTCGTTTTCCGGCGCTTTCTTCGTGACGCTCCGCCGGAGCAGTTCGTCTTTGATCCCCTCGAACACCTCCTTTTCCTCGTCGGAGAGCGTCGGCTCGATCGCGTAGTATTTCATGTCACGTCCGACGTCGCCGTAGATGTGACAGTAGATCGGACCGCCGACGGGGTAGAGGACGTTCGGCCGGTTCGTCTCGTACTCGCCGTCGGCCTCCTCGATGTACAGCGGGAACTCGCCGGTGATCTGTTTGAATTTCTTGAGGTGTTCCCTGAGGTGTGGCCGGTTTGCGGCGGCCTGTCTGAGTTCGTCTGACGGTGTTGCGGTTCCCAGTTCCGTCATTATGCGACGCTTCGGCTTTCGATGACGATCCCGGTTCCGGACCGGACCGAGTACCCGATCGTGTCGCCGACCTGTTCACCCATGCCCGCGAACCGCTTCACCGAGATCTGGCGTCGGACGTCGTTTCCGACTTCGACCATCTCGAGTTCCAGAAAGACGTCCGCGATGGCCCGGAACGGCCCGATTGCGTCGCCGTCGACCGTCGAGGGGTCGACCGTCAGGACGATTATCTTCCCCTCGGAGATCATGTCCCGGAAAAACGAGATTATCTCCAAGGCCGCCTGTCGCTCCTCGTTCTTCCGAATCAACGCCTCGAACGTCGGATCGTTACGGAGGATCGCATCGAACGTGTCGATGACGATCACATCGGCCGTCCACATCGTCTCGGCGTCCATCAGACGGGTGAGGAGATCCATTCGGTTTTCCTCGTTGCTTCCCCCGGAGAGGACGCCGCCGGTATCGAGGTTGGCATGAAGAAACAGCAGGCGTTCGTCGAGCAGATGCTCGACCACGTCGTACGACAGCGAATGCATCTGATCGAGAAAGCCGCCGATCGTCAGCTCCGTCGACAGAAAGCTCACGGTGGTCCCTTCTTGACAGAACCCGTAGCTGATCCGCTGTGAGAGCGCGCTCTTGCCGGCGCCGTAGTCGCCCTCCATGAGGACGATACTGCCCCGTGGAATCCCCCCACCGAGTTCCTTGTTGAGCCTGTCGTGGTCCTCGAGTCCGAGCGAACGTATGTTTCGTGTTTCCTGCATGGTGCGTTACTCCGTCCGCCCCTCGCCCCAATCGAAGCCCGCCCGGTCGGTCCCCGCGTCGCCGTCCGAATGGCGGTCTCGCGTCACGTCGACCCCGCGGTCCGGACGCCGTCCCCGTTCCGGTTGCGGTCCGGTGTCACCGAGGTCACGGCCACCGTCCGACTCGACCGCCCGGTCGACCCGGTTGCGATCCGAAAAAGCCGCCGATCCGCCGAATCCCGGTGACTGACCGCCCGCCGCTCCGGCTCCGCGGTCGTCGAAGGCCACCATCTCCATGTCCGGGTTGGCGATCCGACTGATGAATCGCAGGCTCCTGTTGTGGTGGGCGACGGTGAGCGAGGATCCGGGATCCGGGTCCGCCTCGACGCCCTCGCCGAACCCCTTCAGGAACGTCTGGAGCGTCTCGGCGGCTTCTTCGTCGACCCACTCGATCGCCTCGTAGTAGCCGATCGTTCGCGCCGCCCCGTCGACGCCGGCCTCCTCGACGAGGAACTCGAGCCAATCCATCACGACGATGTCCGCGACGTATCCCGACGGAAGCGTCTCCAAATACGGCTTTCCGCCGTCGATCGGGGTGTCCCGCCCGTCGTCGGAACGCTCGGTTGTTTCGGCGGTCAACTCCCCGTCCGGCCCGGACGCGGTTTCGTCCTCGACGCCTTCGAGATCTGCCGTCGAGCCCACGGCGTCGACGTCGTCGCCCGCAGAGGTGTCGTCGAACGCCGGATCCTCGTTGGCAGGTTCCGCGTCGTCGTTGTCGTCCCAATCGGCGTCACCGGCGTCGTACTCGGCCTTTAGTTCCTCGAAGGATTTGCCGCCGCCGTCGTCCGTACCGTCCTTCCCTGGGTCGTCGTCGAATCCGTCGCCGAGGTCGTCATCGAGTCCGCTCCCGTCGACGTCGTCGAGACCCCCCTCAAACCCATCGTCGTCTTCGATTCCGGGGCTCTCGTCGAATTCGTCGCCGAACCCGTCGTCGAAGCCCTCATCGTCGAGATCGTCGTCGAAGAAGTCGTCGGCTTCGGCGTCGGCGACGGACTCGTCGATGTCGGTGTCGGCCCCGTCGTCGTCGCCGAAAAGCCCCATCGAACCGCCGTTTGGGTTCGCGCCGCCGCCACCGCCGAACGCGTCACCCATTTCGGTTTCATCGACGAACGGATTCACCCCACGCGTCACCATCTCGTACACCTCGAGCAGTTTCCGGATGTTCTCCTCGACGTCACCGACGGATTCGCTGATCTGCTCGTTCTCACTTTTGACCGTGTTGACTGTCGAAGAGAGGGACGCGACCTCGTTTTCCAGTTCGTCAAGACGGTTGTCCATCTCGGCGGAACTCGAGCCGCCGTCGTCCATCCCGTCGAATCCCATATCGTCACCGCCCATCAGGTCGTCGTCACCCTCGTCGGCGTCGAACAGCCCCCCGTCCATGTCGTCCCCGCCGCTCTCGTCGGGGCCCTCGTCGTCGCCGCCAAGCAGATTATCAATCATTGTTCGTATTTCCTGTCGCCCGGGTCGGTGTCGGTCTCCCGTCGAAGCCCCCTGGACGGCATTCGTCGGAATGTGTCCAGCGGGAACCGGCCGCGAGCGTGTTACTACCCGGTAGGTTCAGATCCACTAATTAAGTTTGGGGCGTTTCACCGCCCGTGTCGTCGTCGAAGTCGATAACAAAATACCTCCGCAGTATGTGGGTTTTCTCGCGGAACTGGTCGAGGCGTGGCTATCGTCGAGCCAACGATAGATATTTAAATAGATCGGCGGCGTCAGTGTCGGAACAGATGGACGACATCCGGCTCGCGGACGAGACAGAACCGCGAGCCGTCCGTCTCCGGGAACGAGACCGACTCCCGCCGCGTCGAGAACACCCGTTCGAACGGCTGTCCGCAGGCCGGACACGGCACGTCATCACGGTTTTCGAACAGCCTCGTATCGCCGTCGTCGGTAAGCTGTTTGAGCCGGTTGCGTTCGGCGTGGAGATCGAAGCCAGTCATCGGTCCCGGTCGTCCCCGCCGAAGTCGTCGACACGTCCCCACCCCGCCCGGACCAACACGACGTGGTCGGTCGGCGGGCGACGACGATACACGAGCAGCCACCCGAGCGCGCCGATGGCCCACACGAGAAGCGACAGCGCCGCGAAGAGCCCCTTGGCGGCGGCGCTCGTTATAACGTGAATCCGGCCGAGTCCGCCGAGGAGCGTCCCGATGAACACGCCGATTAGCACCGGCCACAACAGGGAGTCGGCTCCCGGCCGGGCGATCACCACGAGCGCGGTCACGAAGACGGGGAACGTGACGAGCGCCGTCCGGAACTCGTTTCGAAACGGCCGGCTGTTCTCGCGGGGAAACAGAACGACCCCGGCGGCGACGACCGAAACGACCGCGACGGTTCCAACCTGGAGGACGGCCGCCGGATCGCCCGCAAGGAGCGGCGCGTACAGTTCAGTGACCGTCGTCGTGGGCGAGACCGGCTCCCGCGCGAGCATCCAGACAAAATAAAACACCGTGAGCCAACTCAGGACGACGACGTCGAGCAGGTACTCCACGGTCAGTTCCGAGAGCCCGATCCGCAGGACGCGGTGGGCGAGCGCGAGCGCCGAAAACAGCGCGTAGGCGGTGAACATGAGCGTCAGCCAGTCACCGCCGACGACGATATCGCCGAGCCGTCCGCTTGCGGTGCCGACGACGTAGTACCCAAGCCACAGATACGGGCCGACGACGAGGACAGTCGCCGTGCTCCGACCCGGCGTCGAGACGAGCGCCGAAAGCAGCGCTCGCCCGACCGATCGAACCGGCGGTAGCCGACCGATCTCCGCCGATTCGTCGTCAGTTGCCGGACCCGTTGCCATGCACGACGTTCCCGGTACCGCTCAAAAGTCGTTCGGGTCGTTTCAGCCGCGGAAACGCTCGGCTCCGGCAGCCACGGCGGCGCACCCGGTTCCGTCGCCCTCGATCGACGGATACACGACGCAGGAACAACCAGTCGGCGTATGGAAGACCGCCGGGTATGGGTGTCTGTCGAAGGGGAGCCGCGTCTCGGGACAGTGACACGGTACACGTACGCGCCGAAGTCAGGCGCGCCGCTTTTAGCAGTCGAACTGGACGAGCCGGTTTCGGACACCGAAAGGGTCGTCGTCAACCCCGACGTCGATGATGTCGTGTTCGAAAACGTGCCGAATTAATCCTTCCGCTTGACGACGTCACCGAGCGTCGTCCCGCCCGTCGAGGACCCACCGGACCACTCGGCGTCGTCGTCGGAGCCGCCCATCGAGAGGTCGATTTCGAGCCCCCGCTCCAGTTTGCGCTGGATGTCGTCGCTCGGGAGCACGTCCCCACGCTCCAGTTTGCGGATGAGACTGGCCTTCTCGTTGAGTCGGTCCGCAAGCTCCTCTTGAGTCAGCCCCTCCGCCTCGCGTGCCGATCGAATACGCTCGTCGTAGTCCTGCGCGACTTCGTCCATCTCGTCGAACATGTCCCGGCGGCTGCCACCGCCGCCACCGCCGGACGAACTCCCGGATCCGCGCGACGATGACGACGAGTCAGACCCGGACGACGAGGACGTCGAGTACTTCGTCGACGTCGAGGAGGGCTCCTCGGTCCGGACCTCCGTCCCGAAGTCGGCGCAGTCGTCGCACACCTCTAGTTCGGCGCCCTCAATCTTGACCGTCTTCGGCGACCCCGTTTCGGTGCCGCACATCTCACACTGGACCATACCTGACGTTGCGCGTCGGTACAAAAGGGTTTTCCGCCTGACGGCTCCCGCTCGGGAACCGTGACTCAGAGCGCACCCATCGACCCGTAAAACCGCTGTAGCGCGGTTAGATGACCGACTGCAGCGAGGAACACGAGCAGCCAGCCGACGAGCGTCAGCCCCGCGATCGGCGCGGTGACGACGGCCGAGACGGCCGTCACGATCCCGATGATCGCGAGCCGGTCGGCCCGGCCGACGAGGCCGCCGTAGGCCCGGTCGAGGCCGACCGCTTGCGCCTGCGTCCCGAGATACGACGTCATCAACACGCCCGTGACCGCGAGAAAGCCGAGGAGATACGCGTCCGCGCCGACGGCGAGCCCGGCGATAATGACGATGTCGGCGTAGCGGTCGAGAACGTGATCCAGGAGGTCCCCCGCGATCGAATCAGTTCCCTGTCGGCGTGCGAGGGCCCCGTCGAGCAGGTCCATCCAACCGTTTAACAGGACGAACAGCGCGCCGACCGCGTACAGCGTCGGCGTCGGACCGACCCCGACCACTTCCGTGCCGCCGACGGCGTAGGCCCCCGCGGCGACGACGGCGAACCCGAAGGCGATGACGCTCACCCCGTCGGGCGTCAACCCGATCCGGTCGGCCGCCCCGACGAACGGATCCAGAAGCCGTTCGGCCAGCGGTCGGAGTTTATCGAGCGTCATAGATACCCCGTGAATTCGACTGTCCCGACCGACGGTGTCCGTTCGCCCGAAACGACGGCTTCGATCGCCTCAGCGACGGCCTCGGGCGGTTCGTCGGTCGTGTCGATCTCGTACACCGAGTCGACCCCCTGCCGATCGACTGCCTCCGAAAGGATCACGTCGAGGGCCTCGGCCTCCGCGTTTTCGACCGCTTTCGGCTCGGGTTCGCCGCGATCGAGGAGCCGCGATTCCAGTTCCGAGGGCGCACACCGCAACACGATCGTGCGGTCCGCGTCGATATGGTGGGCCAGATGGGATTCGACGAGCACGTCCGTCCGGTCGGCGAGTCGGGCCGAAACTGCCTCGAGGTCGACGACGAGGCTGTCTCGCTCCTCGTCGGTGCCCGTCGTCAGCCCCTCCTCGCGGACGAGGTCGTTGAGGTGGACGACCTCGAGGTCCGTCCGGACAACTCCGGTCGCCGTCGTCTTGCCGACGCCGGGAGTCCCGGTCACGGCCACCCTCATAGAAGGCCGTTGAGCGCCTCCACCGCGCGTTTCGTTTCCGGGCGCGTCCCGCAGGTGACCCGGATACACTCCGGAAGGCCGAAGGAGGTCGTGTCCCGGACGATGATCCCCTCCCGCTGTGCCGCGTCGGCGACCGCGGTGCCGTCGCCGACCTCACAGAGAACGAAGTTCCCGCCGCTGTCCCAGGTCGGGCACTCGATCGCTTCGCGGATGTACGCTCTCGCCCACGCCGCGGTCTCGACTGTCTTCTCGATGTGAGCGTCGTCGTCGAGGGCCGCGAGGCCGGCCCGGCAGGCGATCTCCGAGGCGGCAAACGGCGTGTTCACCCGCGCGTACGCGTTCGCCCACGGTGACGGGACGACCGCGTAGCCGAGCCGTAATCCGGCGAGCCCGTACGCCTTCGAGAACGTCCGGAGGATCGCCACGTCGTCGCGTTGTTCGACCATGTCGACGACCGACGCCGAGTCGGAGAACTCGATGTACGCCTCGTCGACGAGGGTGAGCGTTTCGTCGTCGGTTCCCGAAGCGATCGCTTCGATCTCGGCGCGCGGCACCTCGCTCCCCGTCGGGTTGTGCGGGGTCGTGAGATAGACGATCCGTTCGCCGTCGTAGTGTGCTAAGACCGTCTCCGCCGACTGTTCGAAGCCGTCGGCCTTCCGGACCGGGTACTCGTTGACCGATCCGTGGTGGTATCTGGCGCTCATCGCGTAGTAGGCGAATCCCGGATCGGGGACGAGCACCTCCTCGCCCGGCGAGAGCATCGCCCGGGCGAGGTAATCGAGCGCGCCGTCGCCGCCGTTCGCGAGCCACACCTGCCCCGAATCGACCCCGTGGATCGACGCCAACCGCTCCCTGAGGTCGGCCGCAGAGGATTTCGGATAGCTGTGTACCGACGGCGCGAACTCGGTGATCGCCTCGACCGCCTTCGGGGCAGGACCGAACGCGTTCTCGTTCGAAGAGAGTTTCACGAGGTCGGCGGGGTCGAGTCCCAGTTCGCGGGCGACTTCCTCGACCCCCCGACCCGCCTCGTAGGCGACGTGACCGGACAGGTCCCGTGGTTGCATACCTGTTCCAAGCGGTCCGGCGGTCTTAAACGTGCTCAAGGAGCCTCGGTGCCCGCTTCCCTCATCGTCCGGGTCGTCCGAACCACACCGATTCAAGAGGGTCGACCCGGTAGACCGCGTATGAACCGGACGAGTGGTGTGATCGTCGCCGGGGGGCGGTCGGTTCGGATGGGCGGGACGGACAAGACCGTCGTCGACGTCGCCGGGACACCCCTCATACGGCGCGTCGCTGACCGGCTGTCGGCGGCAACGGACGAACTGGTCGTCAACTGCCGGACGGACCAACGCGACGCCATCGCGGCGGCCCTCGAGGGGCTGAACCCACGCTTTGCGATCGACGAGATCCCGGACCGCGGCCCGGTCGCGGGCATCAAAACGGGGCTCGAGGCCGCCGATACGGCGTATTCGGCGGTCGTTGCCGCCGACATGCCGTTCTTGGACCCCGGCATCGTGACGTACCTCTTCGATCGCGCCGACGGCCACGAAGCCGCCGTCCCACGTCCCGGGGAGTGGTTCGAACCGCTCCACGCCGTATATAAAACCGCCCCGTCGGTCACGGCGTGTGAACGTGCCCTCGAAACCGAAAACCCGCGGATCATCGAACCGCTGTCGACGCTCGATCGGGTGGTCGTCGACCGAGAGGAGTTGCTCGCACACGGCTCACTCGACAGCTTCGAGAGCGTCGACACGCCGGAGGACGTCGAGTGGGCAGAGAGCCTCCTCGAGTGACCGCCGGTTCGTTCGGGAGCCGACGCCGACCGGAATCGATGTGACCCGGACGGCGTTCCGAGACGAGTACGTATAAGCCTCGCCCGCCCGCCGATCCGGATATGGTAGTCGACACCGCGATGTACACGATCCACACCGCCTTCTCGGCGCTGTGGGCTGGCTCCGTCCTGTTCGTCGCCGCGGCGGTACTTCCACTGGCGATGGACGGGCGGCTCGAACCGGCGGCGTTCGGCAACGTCGTCTCGAAGCTTCGGTGGATAACGCGGATCAGCGCGCTGTTGTTGCTCGTGACCGGCGGCCACCTCGCGGGAACGCTGTACACCGCGGAGACACTGACCGGGACGCCGAGCGGCTATCTGGTCTTGGTTATGCTCGCGCTCTGGTTCGGGCTCGCCGCGCTCGTCGAGGTCGGGAGCGGAAAGGCCGCGCGGGGCGTCGAGGAAAAGAAGATCCGCGAACCGGCCCGCGCCGCCCGTCCGTTCTATCTGCTCGCCGCCGCGTTCGCGGTCGGACTGCTCGTCGTCTCGGGGCTGCTCGGAACGCCCGTGCCGATCCTCTGATCGCCGGTCAGGGGATCCGGACCTCGTTTCGGAGCGTCCCCACGCCTTCGACCTCGATTTCGACCGTGTCGCCGTCGACGAGTGGGCCGACACCCTCGGGTGTCCCCGTCGAGATCACGTCGCCCTCCTCGAGTGTCATGTACGCCGTGATCTCCTCGATCAGTTCCGGAACGTCGAAGATGAACTGGCTCCGCGAGGAGTCCTGTCTGAGTTCGCCGTTGACGCGACAGCGAATCGCGGCGTCGTCGGGGACCTCCTCTGGCGACGCGATGACGGGCCCTATCGGGGCGGCGTCGTCGAAGGACTTTCCTCGGACCCAGTTGGTCTCGAGTCGTTGGTCGTCGCGGTTCGAGACGTCGTTGACACAGGTGAACCCGGCGATTACGTCCTCGGCGTCGGCCGCGTCGACGTTTCGGCACCGGTCGCCGATGACGACGCCGAGTTCGGCCTCGTAGTCGAGTTCCTCCTTCCCGGGGAGGAGTTCGAGTTCCGCGCCGTGGCTCGCGACCGCGTTGGGTGTTTTGAGAAACAGCAGGGGCCGGTCGGGTACCTCCATCCCCTGTTCCTCGGCGTGGTCCGCGTAGTTCAGCCCGATACAGACGATCTTCGAGGGGTCACACGGCGGGAGGACCTCGACGTCGTCGACGTGGAAGGTCTCGACTACGTCGGTGACCCGCCCCTCGCGTTTCGGATCAGCGCGGATCGTCCCGTCGTCGGTCAGTTCGCCGTATCGGGCGTCGCCCTCTGAGTCACGGAACCGTATCTGTCGCATACCGGTGACTCGCCCCCGGCCGGTATAAGGGTTCACGGATCGGGGCCGGCAGGGGGTTCACGGACAGGTGACGGCGGTGAGATCACGGGTTCGGCCGCCGTTGGCCGGTCACTGGCTGTTCATCGACTCGCTTGCGATGTTGCGCCCCCGCGGCTTCAGGGCGACTTCCCGACGGATCCGGACTTCCTGGAGGACGTCCAACTCGACGAGGCGCTCGTAGATTTCCTCGACGTCGTCGGGATCCATGTCGAGGAACTCCGGCACCTCGAACGAGGAGACCCCGGAGTACAGCGCCATCAGAACCTCCTTTTGTTCCTTCCCGAGGTCGATCGAGGAGGCGTTCCGCTCGGCCCCTCGTTGGAGTACGGACCCAAGCACCGAACAGTGCTTCGTGTTTCCGGATAGATACGTCTCGACGCTCGTCCCCTCCTCGGTGTGTTCGGCCTCCAGCACCGGCCGTTCCGCCGATCTGACGGTCCGTTCGTCGCGCTCGACGGTGCCGATATCGTCGATTTCGATCCGGACGAACGAGCCGTCCTCGACGGCGAGGTTGACCGCCTCCTCGTCGATCTTCACCCGGGCCTTTTTCCAGCCGACGTCCTGGACGACGCCGCCCTCGATGGCCGGGTGTTTGACCAACACGATATTGCCGTCGAGGATCGTCTTGTGTAAGGTTCGCTCGAAGTCCTCGGATTCCCCGGTGGAGACGAGAAACACGTCACTGCCGGTCCGGACGCTCACGTAATCGGCCACCTGTGCGATCGTCTGGTTGACGTCGTATCGTCCCTCGATCCTATCGACTTTCGAGAGCTGGATCGTCCGTTTGCCGCCCGAGCCCGCGAGGACGAGTCGGCGATTCGACAGCAGGATCCGGCCGTCCGTCCACCCGATGTCGCCGAGCTTCGATCCGTCCTTGACTACCTGCGTGAACCGTCCGGTCGTGTCCATGAGCTTCCGTTCGGATTTGCTCACCGCGCACCACCCCCGCCGATGCCCCCGAGTTTCGACAGCGCGGCGAAGGCCGCCTCGCGGAGGGCGTCGTCGTCGGTCCGGTCGACGAACTCGCCGAGTTCCTCGCGCGCGCTGTCGTCGCCAACTTTCCCGAGAACGAAAAGCGCTTTCGATCGGGCCTCGCGATCGGCTTCGCCGTCGCGAGCGAGCCCGAGCAGGTCGGCTTCGAGCCCCGGAGCCGACAGTCGCGTGAGGCTCGTCGCGGCGAACTGTGCCGTCATCCCGTCGTCGTCGCCGAGCGCCTCCAAGAGCGCGTCGCGGGCAGTCCGTTCGTGCTCCGATCCGACGACACGGCCGAGGAGCCAGGCCGCGTTGCGCCGCTGTGGGGCGCCCGAACTCTTTGTGAGGATCTCCGAGAGCGGCGGGATAACCTCGTCGGCAGTCGCCGATCCGAGCCGATCGGCGGCCGCCTCGCGCACGTCGTGGCTCCGCTGCGGTGGGGCGTTCGAGAGGATCTCCACCATCGAGAACATCGCCGTCCGCCGGACCGTCTCCCGGTCGTCCTCGAGGTAGTCGACGAGCGTGTCGACGGGATCGACGCTGCCGAACTCCCCGAGCGCGTCCGCGATGACCCGCCGAACCGACTCGCTTCCGTCGTCGCTCGCGGCCAACAGGATCCGCAGGGACGCTTCGGTTCCGATCTCGCCGAGCGCCGCCGCAGCCGCCGTCCGGACGTCGACGTCCGGATCCTCACCCAGCCTGGATTCGAGCGCCTCGACGGCTCGCGGATCGCCGATCCGGCCGCATGCGGTCGCCGATCGGGCTCTGACTCGCGCGTCCGGATCCGAGAGCCGTGAGACGAGGGCGGCGGTCACGCTCGGATCGCCGACCCGCCCGAGCCCCGTCGCGGCCGCCATACGCAGTTCCGGCTGTTCGTCCGTCAGAACCTCCGCAAACGCACGCGCGGCGACCCAATCGGCCGCGGACTGGAGGTCCTCATCGGAGAGTTCGTCGACCAGCCGTTCGAGCGACTCCTGACCGTGGTGATCGAGCGCGTCGATCGCGGCCGCCCGGACCGCCTCGCTGCCGTCCTCCGAGACGACTCCGACGAGGACGTCGATGACGGTTTCGCGTTCGGCGTCCGCCTCGAGCAGCGGGTCATCGGGGGTGTCGCCCTCGACCACGAGGTCGGCCTCGTCGAACTCGTCGTTCTCGAAGAGGCCGCCGATCACCTCCGCCGCCCGCTTTCTGATCGGCGGATCCTCGCTCCGTTTGAGAGTTTCGACGAGTTCCGCGAGGTCGCGGTCCCGCTCCAGTTGATACAGCGACATCTCAATCCCTCCGGTAGATGTGTTGGCTCCTGTCGTACGCGTCGTACTCCGCGCGGAACCTCCGGGGGAGCGTCTCGGACTTCCCGATCGTCAGGAAACCGCCGTCGTCGAGGGCGTCGGTGAGCGTCTCGAAGATCGGCTCCTTGTACGATCCGTCGATGTAGATGAGCAGGTTCCGACAGAGCACGAGGTCGTACCCGTGTTTCGAGGGGCCGCTTATCAGATCGTGCTGTTCGAAGGAAACCATCCGCTTGACCCGATCGCGAACGGCGAAGGAGCCGGCTTCGTCGTCGATGTCGACGTGGTCGCTCGGATCCGAAAGCGGCTCGAGTTGTTCGCCGATGTCCGTCGTTCGGGTCGACTCATAGACTCCCCGCCGGGCAGCCGCGAGCGTTTCGGCGTCGATGTCGGTGGCCGTCACCTCGATCGATCGATCCCGGATGTCGGGATCGTCGCGGGCGAGCATCGCGATCGAGTACGGCTCCCGGCCGTCGGCACAGGCGGCGCTCCAGCAGCGAACGGTGCCGCCGGACGCCGTCAATTCGGCGAGCACGTCCCGAAGCCGTTCCCAAACCGAAGGGTTACGGAAGAAGCTCGTCACGTTGACGCTCAAGGCGTCGAGCAGCGCAGTCCGCTCGTCCTCGCTCGCTGACAGCACCGTCAGGTACTCGTCGTACCCCATAGAGTCCGTCCGTCGCATCCGCGCGGAGATCCGCCGATCGAGATACGACTCGTTGTACGAGTCCGGCTCGAACGCCATGCTGTCGGCGATGTATCCGATGACGCGCTCCAGCCCCCGGTCAGTCTCCGTTCGGCTCATCCGTCCAGACTCACCACGTCGAGTATCGGGACGATGTTCCCGTCGCCCAGGATTGCGGTTCCACTGAGCCCCGGAATGCCGCTCAGGGACCCTTCGAGGGGTTTGACGACGACCTCCTCCTGATCGCTGAACGAATCACACCGGAGGGCGACCGGCCGGACCGACTCCCGGATGCGGACGAGCATCCCGTCGTCGGCACCCGCCGGTTCGGGCGTCGCCCCGCCGTCAGCAGCGACGGGGCCATCCGACGTGCCGCCGTCGTCGTCCGCCTCGAGGGCATCCCCGAGGTCGAGAGCCTCCTCGAGACGTATCACGGGGTACACCTCGTCGTCGTGTCTCACGACGGCGGTTCCGTTCACCGTCTCGGTGTCGCTCGCGTGCGTCAACTCGTCGATGTTCTTGATCGGGATCCCGTACTCCTGCTCGCCGACCTCGACGAACAGCACGTTGACGATGGCGACGGAAACGGGCAAGCGGAGTTCAACGGTCGTCCCCTCACCGGGCGTGCTGTCGACGTTGACCGTCCCGTCGAGTTGATCGACAGTACTGTGGACGACGTCCATGCCGACGCCCCGGCCGCTCACGTCGGTCACTTCGCCGGCCGTCGAAAAGCCCGGGTGGAAGACCAGGTCGTACGCCTCGTCGTCGCTCATCGATTCGGCCTCGGACTCCGCGACGACGCCCTCCTCGATCGCCTTTTTCCGCATCGCGTCGGGGTCGATGCCGCCGCCGTCATCGGAGACGGTGATCGTGACGTGGTCGCGCTGTCGGGCGGCGTCGAGTTCGATCGTCCCCTCGCGGGGTTTGCCCGCGGCCTCGCGCTCCTCCGGCGGTTCGATCCCGTGATCGACCGCGTTACGGAGGATGTGGATGAGCGGGTCCTCGATCTCGGTCAGGATCGATCGATCGAGCTCGATGTCCTGCCCGTACATTTCGAAGGAAAGCTCCTTGTCTTGGCTCCGGGCGACGTCCCTGACGACTCGCGGGAGGTTGCTCACGACACGGCGAAGCGGGATCAACCGCATGTCCATGACGGTGTTTTGGAGCCGCGACGTCACCTTATCGAAGTCGTTCAGGCTCCCCGACGCGGCCTCGACGTTCCCGCCCTCGATCGCGCGCCGGATCGTGATGCGGCCGGTGACGAGCTGTTCGACGAGGCTGTGGAGTTCGTCCAGCCGGTCGACGTCGACCCGAACCGATGAGATGTCGCTCCCGCCGGAGGAACCGCTCGAGGGCCCCGATCCGGTAGCGTCCGAGTCCGCGTCCGACGGCGACTCCGTTTCGGCGTCGTCGGACGGTTCCCCGGCCGAGCCCGCCGAGTCAGCCGCAGACTGATCCGTGTCGGTGTCATCGTCCGAACCTGCGCCGCCGCCGTCCCCGTCGGTCGAGCCCTCGTCAGCGAGGACGAGGGCGGATACCTCGAACGTCTCGACGGCCCCGATCGAACCGAGTTCGGACGCGAGGGCCTCGGCGTCCCCCTCGGGGACGAACACGTCGAAGGCGCCGTCGTAGTTCCCTTCCTCGACGGCATCGCGTGGGGGCGCCGTTTCCAGCCCGTCGAAGGCTTCGACGAGCGGGTCTAGTATCAACATCGCGTCGACGCCGAGCATCCCGTCCGGATCGACGCCGACGCGGGCGTGTAGTACGTCCGTAGCGCCGTCTAACGAGGGGGGTGACTCAGCGTGGACGAACTCCGCGTCGGGAACGGTCGCTGAGTTTCCGTCGGCCTCGCCGTCACCGTCGCCGGCTGCTCCGCCCTCGATCGCCGCCCGAAGCCGCGCCGTCGTCCCGTCGGGGTTCGTCTGCGAGTCGCCCTCGCTATCGATCTCGTCGACGATCGTCTCGATCCGGTCGACCCCCTCGAAGGCGGCGTCCATGATCTCGGGCGTCACCTGGACGTCGCCGGCGCGTATCTCGTCGAGGAGGTCCTCAAGCACGTGCGCGAGTTCGCTGGCGTTCGAAAAGCCCATCGCGCCGAAGTTGCCCTTCAGCGTGTGGGCGGTCCTGAACACCGATTCGATCGCCTCGTCGTCGTCGGGATCGTCCTCGAGTGTGAGAAGCGCGTTGTTGAGATCCGTGATGCTCTCTCGACACTCGGAGACGAAGGCGTGTATGTGGTCGTCGTTCATCGTGATTCCTCCTTGTTAACGGTCTGTAAAATCCCGGCAACGAGTTCGCTCCGCGGGCGAACCTCGTCGACGGCGCCGGTCTCTATCGCCCGCTTGGGCATTCCGAACACCGCCGATGTCTCCTCGTCCTGTGCGATCACGGCCCCGCCGCCGTCGCTGACCGCCCGGACACCCCCGGCGCCGTCGGCGCCCATGCCGGTGACGATCGCGACCGACAGCGGGTCGTCGATGCGTTCGGCCGCCGTCTCGAGCGTCACGTCGACGGCCGGACGGACGTTGTTGACCGGTGGAGCCTCGGTGAGCGACACGCGGAGCCGGCCGCCGCCGTACCCCGATACCTCGAGGTGTTTCCCACCCCTCGCGACGAGCGCCTCGCCGCCGCCGATCCGGTCGCCGTCGGCCGCCTCCCTGACCGCGTAGTCGCTGGCCGAGTCGAGCCGTTCCGCGAACCGACCGGTGAACCCCTCGGGCATGTGCTGGACGACGAGCACCCGGAAGTCCGCCTCGATCGGCAGCGCCTCGAGGATGCCCTCGACGACGGTCGGCCCGCCGGTCGAGGAGCCAACGACGAGTGTCGGGCGGTCGACGTACCCCGACTCGGCCCGGGCCGTCGGTCGGGGGTCGCTCGGTTCGGAACCGGCCGCGGCACCCGCAGCGGACACGTCGGCGCTCGCGACCGACCGGACCGCCGAAACCAGCGCCTCCCGCTGCTGTTTGAGCCCGACCGACACCTCGCCGGAGGGCTTCTCGAAGAAGTCGACTGCCCCTTCCTCCATCGCCTCGAACGTCAACTCGGCGCCGTCGGCGGCGTGGGCCGAAAGCACCAGCACGGGCGTCGGGCGCTCCGCCATGATCCGTTTGACCGCCTCGATCCCGTCCATCCCGGGCATTTTGAGATCCATCGTGACGACGTCGGGCCCGTGTTCGAGGACCGCCTCGACCCCGGCCTCGCCGTCCGACGCCGTTCCGGGGACGGTGATCCCCGCCTCCTCGAGCATATCGGCGATGACGGTCCGCATGAACTGCGAATCGTCGACGACGACGGCGCTGATCTCGGCTTTCGCGTGCCGTCCGGCGACCGTACCCGCGGTCATGGCTCCGGGATCGCGCCTCCTCTCCGACGGCCGTCCTCGGGGTGGGCGCGCCGGTGTGACCCGATCGACGCCCCCCGACTGAGCGGGGTTCCCAACGCGTTCATGCTCGGAACTGTCCCGGTACACATATGAACGCTAGTTCGGACTCAGCGTTCGTCACGGGGATTGAATTCCGGTGGCGCGGCTCGGAGCCCGCCACTCCGGCCGGGCGTGACCCCCACATTCCGGTCGTAAGGTATTGGACCACAGGCGC